>CAZKKR010000015.1:0-27078 GCA_964553605.1 uncultured Muribaculaceae bacterium
CAAAGGAAACTATTGATGAATACATAAAAAATACAACAATTGAAGGACTATATACCTTAAAATCAATAAATGATCTTGTTAAAGACAAAGATGTTGAAATGCCAATGATAAATTTAATAGAAAAAATTATATATGAAAATGAAAAGCCGACAAAATTAATTGACTTTTTAATTGAAAAAGAATAAAAGATTCCTCTTAGGAATCTTTTTTGTTTTTTAAAAAAGTTTTAATACTTTCATCTTTTGATAAAATTTTCGCTCTGCTTTTTTTTATTTGTTCGATATACATAGTTCCATCATTCACTAATATATAATGCTCAAGGTCATCGCTATCAAAAAATAAAATTGAATTGCCTGAAACAAAAACATCCCCCTCAATAAGAAAAGAATCTTCTTTTTCGCCTCTTACAATATTGATAAAGTAATAACTATCTAAAATTAAACCCTTTTTATTACTTGATTTTTTCTTGTCTAAAGCAAATTTCTTTTGTTTTAAATAATCACTAATTTCAAATAAAGCATTCCACATCATATACTTTCCCCCTAACATTATTAAAAAGAAGCCTATTTAGCTTCTTTATCAAAACCATATTTTTTGTTGAATTTTTCAACTCTACCAGCTTTTTTTACTGCTCCTTGCTTACCTGTAAAAAATGGATGACATTTGTCACAAACTTCCACTTCTAATTCTGGTTTATTAGATCTTACAGTAAAAGTATTTCCACAAGCACAAGTAACTTTAGTTTCCATATATTCTGGATGAATACCTTTTTTCATATTATCTCTCCTTCCGCCATGACTTAAAATAAGTCATAGAAATTCATAAGCGAATATATTGTAACAAACATTTTTTTAAAAATCAAGCCTTAAATATACTTTTATTTATTGAATAAATAATCTTATCTGCGATAGCCCTATCATCAATAAAATTAACATTGTTAAATTCAATAAATGCAATATCGTATTTTTTGCACAGTTTTTGATAAGATCTATTTAAATAATCAAATATATCATCTATATTATCATTATTTAAATTCTTAAATTTATTATAAGCTCCTATAAAAACTATATTTTCCTTACAGTACTTACGCATAACCGTAAATAACTTTTCCGCATCAGAAAGCAAATCATCTATATAATCATATAAATGATTGTAATCACAATTTTCCTTTTCTATTTTCTCATAAATATCTTGAAAGCTTATATTTAAGGTAATTAAATCAGCTTTTATTAATGCATTTTTCAAAGTAATATTCCCTGTTTTTTTATTATTCTTAATGTCGTTTATTATATCTGTTACCCGCAAATCATCACCAGAATAACTATAAATATACTTCTCTAATATTCCTTTTTCATTTATATAATCTTTTACAAAAAAAGAATATCCTTTTTTTGCTGAAGCATCATAACTTCTATTTCCCAACACTAAAAAGTAAATTTTTCTATCAACATTTACCAGATATATGATAAAGACAATTATTAAGACAAAAAGCAAGAACAAATATTTTTTCATTTCACACCTCAAAAAAAGTAGAATATATCTACTTAATTTTATGTGCTTTTCAAAATTCTATTCTTCTTCAAGCCATATTTTTGCCCCAACATTAGTGAGTTTTTGAATCAAATTACTATAACCTCTTAAAAGATGTTTTATATCGGTTATCGTTGTTTCCCCATGAGCTGATAATGCCGCTAAAATTAAAGCCGCCCCTGCTCTTAAATCACTAGTTTTAACAACTTTTCCACCAAGTTTTGTTGGACCATAAACAGTTATTGTATCTCCATTAATTTCAATATGAGCGCCCATTTCGTTTAAATATTTAGTGTTTTGAAATCTATTTTCATATATCGTTTCTCTTAATGTACTAACACCATCTGCCATAAGTAAAAGTGTTGTAATTGGTTGTTGCAAATCAGTAGCAAACCCTGGATAAACCGCCGTTTCAATATTAACTGGTTTTAAATGGCTAACTTTATTAGTAATCACACTATCTTCCTTTATTTCAAAGTCTGCGCCCATTTCTCTTAATTTATCAAAAAAACTAGTTAAATGATCGGGTCTTACATCGCATATTTCTAAATTTTTACCATTCATAACCCCAGCTAAAATATAAGTTCCAGCCTCTATCCTATCAGGTATTACTTTAATACTTCCGCCGCTTAATTTACTAACACCAGTAATAGTTAACTTAGTAGTATCTTTACCGGAAATTTTAGCACCAGCACTGTTTAAAAATTCAATCAAATTACCTATTTCTGGTTCAGATGCAGCATTTTCAATAGTTGTTACTCCTTCAGCAAAAACAGCTGCCAACATAATATTTACTGTTGCCCCAACACTTGGAAAAGGTAAAGATATATTTGTGCCAATTAACTTTTCAGCCTCTATTGTATATAAATCTCCATCTCTAGTTACTTTAGCACCTAATTTTTCAAAACCACTTAAATGAAAGTCAAAAGATCTTTTGCCAATAGAACAACCCCCAGGCAAACTTATAACAACTCTTTTAAACTTTGCAAGTAAAGCTCCCATAAAATAATATGACGCCCTTAGCTTAGTCGAATATTCATTAGTTATATCTTTGTTTTTCATTTCCGTACTATCAATAAATAATTTGGATCCCTCAAAGTTCATTTTTACACCCAAATATTCCATTATCTCTTTTAAACTCTTTACATCAGAAATACTTGGAACTTTATCGATAACTGCCTTGTCTGATAATATGGCTGCCGGTATTAAAGCCACCGCACTATTTTTTGACCCACTAATATAAATCTTGCCAGACAAAGTTTGTTCCCCTATAACTTTTATTTTATCCATATAATCACCTCCATATATAGATAAATCACTTAATAACATTATATCACTTAATTATAAATAAGTTCATACTTTATTATAAGGTTTACATTAAAAATAACAACATATAATTAAAATATATAAGTTAAAGCAATTATTATTAAGACAATTCCTCCTATAATGGGTGATATTTTACCAAGCAAATTTGCGATTTTATTACCTATAGACAAACCAATATAAGTGAATGCAAAACTAACAAATGAAAAAACAATTGGTGCGAAAAGAAAACCACTGCCCTCTTTTGTCAAGGTAATGCCAACAGAAAAACTATCTATACTAACGGCTAATGCAAAAAGAAAAAATTCCGAAAACCGCATTAACTTCACGCTCTCACTTTTAAAAGATGATACTATCATTTGACCACCTATAAAAGTTAGAATAACAAACACCAAAACATCTGGATTAATTTTAATAAAATTAAAAATTATATTTCCTATAAATAATCCCAATAATGGCATAAAAAAATGAAATAATCCCGTTATAAAGGAAAGATAAAATTTATTTTTACTATCTATACCCAAAGTTCCATATGCAAGCGACAAAGAAAATGCATCCATACTTAAACAAAAAGCTATTAAAATTATTAAAGTAACGCTCATAAAAAGCCTCCTATAAAATAATATGGGAAGCTCCGATATTTAAAACAAATATTTTTCTAACAATTCTTTTACCATTGATCTATACTCAACTTCTGTATTTTCATCAGCCTCAATTAAACAAAGCGGAGGAAACATAACACACCACCAATTATCACCTTCTCCTTTACCCAAAGTAACTAGTAAAGATTCATAATATCCTTCTTCATATCTAATACCTTTATATTCCTTTTCTGGAAAATAATTATAGCCATATTTAACCTCATAGCCCAGGTCATAATCTTCAAAAGCTAAAATACTCGAAACATCTTTATCGATTAAATCTAAATTGTTGACAATAATCTTTCTAGCTTCTTCACTACTAGAAGCATTTTTTAATAAATCATAAAGAGTTATTTCTAACTTATCCCTAACTTTTCCTTTGACAAACTGATCATAACTGGAATTACTATTTGGAATTATTCTGATTCTAAGAGCGTCAGTGGGTATTTCAATTTTTTTAGAAATAAAGCATGATAAAAACATATAAAATATAACAATAACCATTAATAAGGTTATGCTTTTTCTCACATTCTCACCTCTAATAAATAATGCCCTTATTAGAAAAAAAATATACAAAAAAATAAAAAACATAAGTTTTTTATTTTTCAGTTACTTTTAAGACAAGTCTATCCTCATCACCATCAAGTACTTCTAACTGCGCTTTTTCATAAATATCAATTTTTGTTGGTATATTAGTTATTGTGTGTTCTTTACCATTTACTATAAGCTTATATTCTAATTTTTCATCGAAAGCACAAATACTATCATCACATGTATCAGTTATTGAAACTAATTTGATATTAGTATAATCTCGGTTAGCCACTTTAACCAATTGGTTTTTCTCCAAACTAAACTCGGCATTAAGCTGAACCAACTTATTTCTATCAAAAAACTTCAATGACACAAGTATTGCAAATACTAAAGTAAATAATATAACAAAAAGTAACATGCCCTTTTTTTTCATTCAATCACCTCTCAAATCTTTTTAATGATTACCTTTTCTGTTTTGCAATAAATATTTCTCGGTCTTTTTTATCTATCATAAATTCCTTTTCATTAATTCTAATATATACACTACCTATATCAGAAAAAATATAAGGAATAATGTCCGGGTCATAATTACATATGGTGTTCACCGCAAAAATATGAGCGTTATTAGAATCATTCATATATTCATCATCTTCGTTGCCTGCCAAAAATCGCCAACCACTATCCGGTCTTCCCTCATCGGGTTTTTCTCTATACATGTACCCAACTTTATAGCCTTCCTTGGTTATTCTATCAGAAACAATACATCCCTCGCCATATCCACCATGCCAATCAACCAAATCTTTAACATCAATCTTTATAAAGTCTTTATCCATGATATCTCATACTCCTTCTTAAGCAAATGCTTCCCATCATTTATGATAACTTTCATTGTTGTTAATTTTATATGCCCGGTAAATTTGTTCCAAAAGAATTACTCTAAACATTTGATGCGGAAAAGTCATTTTAGAAAACGAAAGTAAATAGTTGCTTCGCTCCTTTACTTCTCCTGAAAGGCCATAAGAACCACCGATTACAAAAGTAAGTTTAGAATTAGTATTAAATATTTTATCTATTTTCTTGGCAAATTCTAACGAAGAAAGACTTTTTCCTGAAATATCTAAAGCAATAACGTATTCATCATCCTTGATTTTTGAAAGAATTTTTTCCCCTTCCACTTTTACCGCTTTTTCTACATTGGATTCATCAGGAATTTCTAATATTTCAATTTTAACATACTTATAAAGTCTTTTTAGATATTCATTTATTGCTGACGAAAAATACTTTTCTTTTAATTTTCCTACACATATTATTTTAATCATACCTCTATCAACTCCGTACTTTCCTTTTGTTTAGCAATTATGATTTCTGGAACTTTCTTTTTACTTTCATTCAAAGTGTTAACGAGTGTATCCAAAGCCATTTCTGGTGTATTGTTTTCTTCACTCAAATGAATCAATATTATTCTTCGTGTATTTTTGTCTATAAATTCTGATAAATAATAAGAACTATCTTTGTTAGATAAATGGCC
Organism: uncultured Muribaculaceae bacterium; assembly: GCA_964553605.1. Taxonomy (GTDB): domain Bacteria; phylum Bacillota_I; class Bacilli_A; order RF39; family UBA660; genus Coprosoma. The sequence goes on from CAZKKR010000015.1 coordinate 5,554, forward strand.
TCTATCACTTAAAATTCGCTGCTGAAGATGATAAGGATATCTCCCTTCTCTAAGCATTCTTATATCATGATTACTTTCAAATATGTATAAGTTTTTGCCTTTTAATTTATCAAAATTTCTTATATTTATATACCCTGTATCAGTAATATATACAATTGATTTCCCACCACTTGTAAAAACAAAGCCATGAGAATCAGCAGCATCATGAGACGTTTTAATAACAAGAACATCAAGATCTTCAATATTTTCTTCTTTATTTATATAAAAGTAATTATTGATTTCTAACCCCAGTTCTTCATGCATTTTCTCTGTTAAATAAACAGTAGGATTATATTTTTTCAAAAATACTCTAAGTCCTGCCACATGATCTACATGTGCGTGTGTTAAAAATATCATTCTAATATCTTTGGGATCAACACCTATGTTTTTTAAAGAACGTTCAATATATGCACAACTAGGTCCTATATCAACCAAAAATTTAAGCTTTGCCGTTTCAATATATGTCGAATTTCCTTTGCTACCACTAGCTAATACAGAAACTCTCATCGGTACATCGTCATTGGATTTATTCGGCAATAATTGCATCCTTTCCAAATCTCATAATGAAGATGTGGTCCCGTTGCTACTCCGGTCATTCCAACATATCCTATTACTTGTCCCCTAGAAACAACATCACCTTTTTTAACAGCAATCTTAGACATATGAGCATACACGGTAAGATAACCATTATTGTGATTTACAATAACATGATTACCAAAGCTGTAATGATACTCAGCTTTTTCTACACGTCCATTATTAGATGCGTATATTTTAGAACCATAACCCGTACCACTTATATCAAGACCACCATGTAATTCACGCCTATGAGTAACAGGATTTGTACGCCATACAAAACCACTACTTATTGTATATCCGCTATCGGTTGGCCATCCCCAACTTGAAGTACTACCAACATCAGGAACGATTTTATTACCTTTAACAATTATTCTGCTTACAGGATCTTTAAGAACAACTTTTCCTCTAGGGTCAACATAAACTATAGTTCCGTTTATTTTTTTAACCTTTTGAGAAACTCTATCAAGACCTTTTACACCTTCCTGAATCACCCTATCCTGACCCACGACAAGATTATTGTCATAACGTTCTTCCGTAGTAAATTGGCTGTCAATATCCTTAACAACATAAGACTCTTCAACTATTCCAATCTGCGGATTAGTTTCTGATATTTTTAATTTTTGTCCAGGATAAAGTAGATTATTCTTGCTGTTTAAATCAACATTTGAAATTAAAACTTCCTCCGGACTGATTTTGTTATTAAATGCGACACTTTCAACAGTATCACCAGCTCTTACTTCATATGTCATTTCATTGTTACCCTGACCATAAAGTAAAAAATGTGCAAGATCATTATAATCGGTATAAATAACTTCAGTAACTGGAATATTTGTCTTTCTAACAGTAATATCTTCATTAACATATACACTTTGAATATTTTCACCTGTAGACTCTATATTAACCTGTGTATCATCAACATAGGCTTTATATCTATCATCACCAATAAAAGTCGTAATTAAAGCATTAACTGCGTCACTAAAAACTTGTTTTTTTAGAACATATACGCTTTGAACTTCTATTTTGTCATTTTCACCATGTTTTTTTATTTTAAATTCGTAACCCAAAACAGTAAAATCTGCTTTTTTACTTATTTTTTTGTATATGGAAGAAATAGAATCAACTTTATTACTATAAGTATTTATTTTTTTTATTATTAAACCTTTTGGTGAATATATTTTTGAAACACCAAATTTTCTTTTATAATATTCCCCATTTTTATCAATATAATCTTCCAAAGCTTTTTTAGACTTCACTATTCCAAGCAACTCATCATTCAAATAAATTTGATAAAAAGTGTTTGGCGTAGTATTTTTGCTATAACCAAAACCGCAAGCAAAAATGCTCAAAAAAACTATTAATATAACGATAATTTTTTTCATTACATCACCTGCTCACTATTTTCCATATTGAAAAACGAACTAGTATTTCTCTTAAAAATCAAATTAACCGTAGCTGTTGGCCCATTACGATGTTTAGCTATTATAAATTCGCTTTTGCTAGTATTTTCATCTATTGCTGTCTCCTTGTTATAATAATCATCACGATATAAGAAAGCAACAATATCCGCATCTTGCTCAATTGAACCAGATTCTCGTAAATCAGAAAGTAATGGTCTTTTTTCTTCACGGCCTTCAACACTACGAGAAAGTTGGGCTAAAGCAATAACTGGAATATTTAACTCCATAGCCATTGTTTTTAAAGATCTTGAAATTTCTGATACCTCTTGTTGCCTTTGCCCAGCGTATTTTGATGAACCACTTATTAACTGCAAATAGTCAATTATAACAACATCAAGTCCATCTTCAGAATTTGCAAGTCTTCGGCATTTTGCACGCATCTCACTTACAGTAACCCCTGGTGTATCATCTATATATATTTTAGTATCGGCAAGTCTACTAATAGCTTCATTAACTCTTTTCCAATCTTGATGCTCAAGTTTACCTGTTCTAAGTTTTGAAGATTCAATTTGTCCAACTGAAGAGAGCATTCTCGAAATTAATTGCTCGGCACCCATTTCCATATTAAATAAAGCCACACTTTTTTTAGCATTTAAAGCCATATTAACCGCCATATTTAAAGCAAATGCCGTTTTACCCATTGCTGGTCTAGCTGCCAAAATAATAAGCTCATTCTCATGAAAACCAGAAGTTAATTTATCAATGTCATAATAACCACTAGGAACTCCGGTAATATCACCTTTTAAGGAAGCTAGTTTTTCCAAATCAGCTTGCGTCTTAAATAAAACATCTTGAATTGTCTTAAATTCACTACCTCTTCGATTTCTTACAACATCAAATATTTTCTTTTCAGCATCATCTAAAATTTCTCCAATGTCATCAGTTGAAGAAAATCCGCTATTAGCAATTTCTGTCCCCGCTTCAATTAAGTTTCGTCTCAAAAATTTTTCTTCAACAATTTTCATATATTCATCAGCGTTAGCTGCCGTTGGAACTGAATTAATAATTTGTGTTAAATACTCAACTCCCCCAACTTGATTTAATATCTTCTTGCGATCCAATTCAGCAGTAACCGTTGTAATATCAATAGGTGATTTGTTGTCAGCTAAATTTTTAATGGTTTCGAATATCTTTTTATGAGATTCTAAATAAAACATATCCTTATTCAAAGTCTCAACTATTTTTTCCAATGCTCGTTCACTCAAAAACATTGAACCAAGTATCGATTGTTCAGCATCTATTTTTTGAGGCATTGTTTTTTCATTCATCTGTATCACCTACTTATGTAATTCGATTTTTAAAGTCGCTTCGACCTTTTTATGTAACAAAATTTTTACATTAGTTGTTCCTAAATTGTTTATTGGAACATCAATTTTAATTTTTTTCTTATCAATTTTAAATCCCTTTTTATCAAGTTCATCAGCAATCTGTTTAGAGCTAATTTTCCCAAAAACTTGATCATTAGCGCCGGTTTTAACTTTGAATTTTATTACCAATTTTTCAAGTTTTTTCTTTGTTTCCTCACATTCACTAATAAGTAAGCTTTCCTCTAAAGCTCTAGTCTCTGTTTGCTTTTGCAAAACTTTCGCACTGCCTTTAGTTTCTAAAATTGCTTTTTTACTATTGATAAGATACATGCCATATCCATCTTTAACAGTTATAATATCATCTTTTTTACCCTGTTTTTTTACATCTTCAAGTAAAATTATACGCATATTATTCCCCCTTAATAATATTTTTTAATTTAGCTATAACTTCTTCAAAATCTGAAGAATTAACGACAGCTGCAGCCGCCCCCAAATGACCACCACCACCGAGTTTTTTCATATAATTGCAAACATCCACATCGCCAAGTGAACGAGCACTTACAAGGATTTCATCATCCGACTTTTTGCCCAAAGCAAAAGCCACTTTTACTTCAAAAAATTTAAGCATCTCGTCAGCCAGTTTGGCCACATCGACATTCGTACACATTTTATCATCAATAATCCCTAGATAAACTTTATCCTCTATTTTAGTCATTCGTTTAATATAAGAATAACGTTCTAAAACATCGTCTAAATTTTCTTTAAGAATCTGCTGTTTTACATTTAAATCGGCTCCTTGGCTAAGTAAATAACTGGCAACATCAAATGTCTTTGGCTTTGTTTTTAAATTAAAATAATTAGTATCTATAAATAATCCAGATAATAAAATCGTATTAAAAATACTATCAACTTCCATGTTTAAATATTTTATGTATTCGCTAATAACTTGCGCTATACTAGACATCTCATCATCCAAATACATAAGTTCAACATCTTGAATAGTTCTTTCACTTAAAGAATGATGATCAATTATAACTGTATCATAACCCATATCAAGTAACTCAGAGCATTCTAAAAGTTCTGGTTCAGAAACATCTAAAATAACTAGTAAAGCATTATCAAAATCTATATATTTTTCATGTTTAAAAGGAATAATATATCCTTCATCACCAACATATTTAATAGCTTTATTAAGTGAATTATTTATCAGTTTTTTAGGTGCGACAATATAACTTTCTTTACTCATCTTATTTAAAATTTCATGCAAAACAATCGCACTACCCATGCCATCCAAATCTGGAGTGGAGTGCGTCATAATAACAATATGTTCATGTTTTTCAATCAATTTTGTTAATTTATCAAAGAAATTTTGCACGATTATCACCCTTTATAACATTATACTATATTTTATCAAACTTGTCCGCAATTAAAAAGAAAAAAATAGGAAAACCTATTTTATTTCTAATTAAAACTTTCTATTTTTTCTTTTTAAATATTCCTTCTTGATAAACAAATATTGACCCAGCAACAATTACGCACGTAATTCCTAAAGCTGATAAAAGAATAGAAACATTTTTAGCTGTAGATGGCACACGAACTTTAATTGGCTCATTTTTCATAACAACTTCTTTGGTTGAACCATCAGAATATATAACAAAATCTACTGTTGTTTCCGTTTTTTCATAACCAGCAGGTGCGATTGTTTCTTTTAATTGATACTGTCCTGCTTTAAGACCTTCAACACGGTGTGGAGTATCTGTTGAAGTCCATTCTTCAACTATATTACCATCAGCGTCGATTATTTGTAAATGTGCCCCTGGAAGTTCTTTGCCAGTTGTCGCATCCTGTTTACTAATATCAACCTTCGTTAATTTATTTTTAACAACAACAATTGAATCATCTGATAAATCATCTTCGTTAGAAGTAACAACAGAACCATCTTCTTTTATCGTAAACTGAACTGGATTTTTAATAAGTTCATATCCTTCTGGGGCTTCCAATTCTTTTATGTAATATGTTCCTACTGGAATACCAAAGAAAGTCATATAATCATCATCAGAAACCCAAGAACATTCTTCATCATTAATTGTACTAACTATATTATCCTCATCATCTACTATTACTAATTTAGCCCCTTCTAAAGCCTCCTTAGTCTTTTCGTCAATTTTTTTAATCTTAATTGAAGTTAGATCATCAAATATAGTAAGTGTTCCACTTAAATTAGAACTAGAAAGTGTAATACATTTCTTTTCTTTTGAATTAATATATCCTTCTGGTGCCTCTTTTTCCTCCACGCAGTATTTTCCAAAAGCTATATCTTGATAAGTTTTATTACCCACTGTAATAGTTTCAATCACAGTATTATCTTTAGTAAATTCAAAAGATCCACCATTAATTATTTCGTTAGTTTTCGCATCTTTTTTATTAAATATTATTTTAGTTCTATCAACATCTCTTGATGCTGAAGCATTTTTAGAAGTGGTATATCCTTCTGTTCCTAAAGGTGTAACTGTTTGAACGTTCTCACCACAATAATAGTTGCGAGAAATTCTTGCAGTAAGTGTGTCTGTAGCTGTTACCGTAAATTTTGTTTTTTCTCCTGCTGTAATGCCACTCGCTGGAACAGTTAAAGTATAACTTCCGTTTCCGTTACTGCCACTTGTATGTGCTAAAGTTCCTTTATTGCTAGGACTTAATGCAACTGTACAACTTTCACATCCAGAAACTGTAATCGTTGAAGTATACTTATTATTAGAATAAGTAAATGCTGTCATTGTTACAGTTGGAGCTGCAAAATTTTTAACTCTATTATATTCAGTATTCATAAGATCCATAAAGTTATTATAAGTAGATGTTGGCCCTGCTCCATGTGTAGAGTTGTTATCATCACCTTCACCTTTGTTTTTAATAAATTGATTTACAGCTATTTCAAAATAATATAAATTTTCATCTGTTTTATGCTCTGCAACATATTGAACTAACTTACCAATAGCTGCGGCCATAGGGTGAGACCAATGACCATTACCAGGGTTGCTATCATTTAAAGTCATTTTCGAACAAGTTTTATCCCATGGTTCAGTTAAATGAAGATGAGAACAAAAATAATCTGTTCCATCAATGGTAAAAATTACCGGTCTATTTGATCCGTTCGCAAAACTTTCAGTTTCCATAATATACCTATAGTTTTCATAATTTGGAATATGAATAGAATCACCTAAAGCACTTCCGTTACAAATTCCCACAATCATTAGAAAAATAAAAATAAGAACAAATCCAAAATACCTCTTCATATTATCACCTACTATAAGAATAACACAAAATAATTTTTTTAACAACAAAAAAGACAAACTATTTCATTTTGTCTTTTATTCTTACGGCAAAATTTTTAATTTTGTTAAACCTGTGATATAAACCTGATTTAGTAATTTTATTACCTGTTTCCAAACTTATTATCTGACTAAGTTCAACAAGTGAAGCCTCTGGGTATTTTAACCTATATGTTGCGGCCTCTACTTCCTTATCACTTAAAAGATCAAAAGCATCATGCTCTTTCAAAAAAATGATATCCTTCACCTGTGCATTAGCTGTTTCAATAACTCTATCAACATTAGCCTGTTCACAGTTATTTAGCCTGTTTGTCATGTTTTTATGATCTCTATATATTCTAATATCTTCATAGTATAAAACAGCTTTAACCGCTCCTATTACTCTAAGAAAATCACTGATTTTTTCAGCTTCTTTAATATATACCATATATCTGTTATCACGACGCAATACCTTGCTATTTAAATTAAAACCATTTAATAATTTTTGAACAAATTTAGCAAACTTTAAATTATTTAAATTAAATTCCATATGATATCTAGATTTCTTAGGATCGTTCACGCTTGCACTAACTAAAAATAATCCTCTTAAATAAGCCCTAATAAGTTCTTCGTCTGACCAAATAAAACTATCTGGTATCATCTTCGTAATTCCTAAAGATTTCAAAATATGATTGGTATTATTCTTAATTTCAACTATATATAAAAGTTTGTGGCTATAATTATAACCTTTCCTGACAGAAACGCTAGGATATATATGATATATTTCTTTAAAAAGAGTATATACTCTACGGGCAACACTATTGTTTTCAGTAATTATTTTTATTTGTCCATTAAAATCATAAAACGAATTAACAATAGCCGAAAGCTCAGAAATGTTTTCAGCTTCCATAAAATCTAATTTGCTCACTTCATCCTTAACTTCACCCGTAAATGACATATAATCACCTCTAATCTAACAAATATGAAATAATATCTATTGCAACCCTTAATGCATTATGTCTAATAATATCATTTTCTATTAAAATATAATCATTTTCAATAATATCTGTATGCATTTTATCTACTGCTTCGCGGTCCACTTTAACTAAATCTTTTTGCTCTGTTGTTTCATATTTTTTTATGATGTCCGGAGAAACACTTCCATTATTTAAAACAACCGCATCAACTTTTCGTTTTCCCAAATACTTATTAATTAATTTTACATGATCAGCAACAGAAAAATCATCGGTTTCCCCTGGCTGTGTCATAATATTACAAACATATATTATTTTAGCTTTGGATTTATCTATTTCTTTAATTACATCTTTACATATTAAATTTGGAAGAATGCTAGTAAATAAACTTCCCATACTTAATATAATCGCATCTGCCTCTTTAATTGCTGTTAAAACTTCTTCGTTGGCCTTAGGCATTTTTTTATAATAAACGTCTTTTATTTTTTCTTTAGACTGGGTTATATTGTGTTCGCCAATCACCGTTTTTCCACCATACATTTTGGCCGCCAAAGTAACATTTTCCTCAGTTAACGGAATAACCTTTCCCTTTAATCTAAGTAAAGAATTTACAAGCTCAATCGCTCCTGACATATTACCAGCAATATAATCGGCCCCTGTCAAAAGTAAATTACCTAAAGGGTGTCCGTCTAAATCACTAAAAGTATCAAATCTATAATCGAGAAGCTTTTTTACCGTTTCTTCATCTTCTGATAAACTTATAAGTACTTTTCTAATATCACCAACCGCTGGAGTATTAAACTCCTTTCGAAGTCTTCCAGTACTACTGCCATCATCACAAACAGAAACAATAGCTGAAATATCAAAAGGAAGTTTCTTGAGTCCTCTAAGTAATATACTTAATCCTGTGCCCCCACCTAAAACTGCAAGTTTAGTCATCGTTATCAATCCTTTCAAGTTTCCTGTTATATTTAGGTGATTTAAAAATACTAAATATAAATATACTAATACCGCATATAAACATAATAATAGAAACTATTTGCGCGACCTTAAAAGTTCCAATCATCAAACTATCAGTGCGCATCATCTCTACTAAAAATCTTTCTATCGAATACCAAATTAAATAAAAACTAGTTAAATAGCCGATTTTTATTTTTTTGTTTTTCTTTAATAAAATAATTATTATAAAACCGAGTAGACACCAAAAAGATTCATATAAGAAAGTCGGAATATAATAATTTCCATCTATTTTCATTCCCTTAATAATAAAATTAGGCAAATGCATACTTTTTAAATGCGCTAAAGTCGTAAGTGGACCATGAGCTTCCCCATTAAAAAAATTTCCCCAGCGACCAATAGCTTGAGCAATTATTAAACCAATTACAAAAAAATCTAAAAGCCAAAGAAAGTTTAATTTGTTTTTTCTGGCATAAATAAAAATTGTAATTAATCCAGCAATAATCCCTCCATGAATAGCAAGACCGCCTTCCCATATTTTTAAAATGCTTACTGGATTTGTTAAATAATAATCCAAATTAAAAATGCAGTAATATGCTCTAGCACCAACAATTCCAAAAATAATAGTATAAAAAAGTAAATCTGATATTTTTTCTTTATCAAATCCGTGTTTTTCACTTTCCGTTATAATTAAACAGGAAGCAAATATCACACCAAGTAAAATACAAAGAGAATAAATATGAACAGAAAAGAAACCTAAATCAATCACCGATTTCATACATTACTTCCCTTCTATTTTTTTTAATATAAGTTCATCCAATAAAATATTTAAAATTGAAATCAAAACAGAAGCAAAAACTGCATATAAAACACCATATATTATAAAATGACTTCCTAATATAAGGCTAACCAATTTTAAAATAATTAAATTAATAAAAGGATAAAAAAGTCCCAAAGTAATTCCCGTAATTGGAATAGTTAACCACACTAAAAATGGTTTTATTGTGACGTTAAGAAGTGACACCAACACAGCTGCCACAAAACACCATAATCCATAATTTGAATTATCAATATAAATCGTATTTTGAAATATAAGTGATGTAGCCATAAGTATTACTGTATAACCAATCAGTTTTATAATAAACATAAATAACTTTTTTAAATTTTTTCTCATACTTCCACCTACTAACAATTATATCATATTATTTAAAAAATATTAAAAAAGTGAATTTTTTAATTCACTTTTAACAAATAACTTTATCAACAATTCCATATTCCAAAGCTTTATTAGAATCAAGCCACAAATCTTTATTTAAGTTGTCTTTAATTTGTTCATAATTTAATTTGCTGTTTTCAGAAATTATTTTTGAAAGAATTTCATTTGTTTTTTTAGCTTCAGTTGCCGCAACTAATATATCAGATATTTTTCCTCCAGTAGTTGTTGAAATTTCATGAAGCATTACCTTCCCGTGTGGAAGAATTTTTCGTTTGCCGTGTGTTCCTGACATAAGTAAAATTGAAGCCATCGAAGCTGATAAACCTATACCAATAGTCGAAACATCCGATTTCAAATATTTAATAGTATCATATATCATAAGACCACTTGTTACACTTCCGCCTGGAGAGTTAATATATATCACTATATCTTCATGACTTATAGAATCTAGATACAAAAGTTTTGCAACAACCATACTAGCTGATTCATCATCTATTTCACCATTCAAAAATATAATTCGGTTATCAATTAATTTTTGATATATCTTGTTTTCAAATATGTTAGTCAAAATATGTCGCCGCCTTTCCTTTAAATTCAACATTTAAGACTGCTTCTTTAGAAATGGTAAGTAATTTACTTTCATCTGTTTCATCACAGTTAATCGTCGCATGTTCTAAAAGTAGTTTGTTATATAAATTATCTATCATTCGGCCATTACCAAAATTTTTTTCATGAGATTTAGTCTTTATTATTTTTTTTACTTCATCAACGGCATCTTCATATAAAGAAAAGCCCGTCTTTTCTAATTTGGAAAAAAAGATTTGTAGTAGTTCTTCCTCAGAATAATCTTCAAAATCAATGTGATATCCGATACGAGATCTAATACCAGGATTTAAGTTAATGAATTCTTCCATTTCATCACCATATCCGGCAAAAATAAATACCGTTTCCTTAGATTCCATTTCTTTAATTATCTCTGCGATGGCTTCTCCAGCAAAAGAATTATCGCCCTCATCTTTTCCTTTATTAAAGCTATAAGCTTCATCTATAAAGATAAGCCCTCCATGACATTTCTCCAAAAGTTTTTTTGTCTTTATCCCCGTTTGACCAAGGTATCCCGCAATAAAGTCTGTTGGTGTTACTTCTACTATCTCATCAGTTTCTAAATAACCCAAATAGTAAAGAATATTAGCCATTATTCTAGCAACTGTTGTCTTTCCAGTTCCTGGATTTCCCTTAAAAACCATGTGCAAATTAAGCTTATCAAGATTCGTTTTTGCACTTACTTTTTTCAAAAACCTTAAGTAATGAGCAAGCTTTATAACCTCTTTTTTAACAGAATCCAAACCAGTTAAGGAAAGAAGATTATCAAGAACTTTATTACAAAGCTCTTCATTAGACAAATCTTCATCTACCTTGATTTTTTTAGGATTGGGTGTTTTTAAAAATTCGTCTTCCATCTTTCAATGTTCCTATCTTTTTTACTTTAGGTTTCTCTTTAACAGAAGTTTCCTCTACTTTTTCTTGTTCACAAAGTTTTTCTTTTAATAATTTTAATTTTTCAATCATTTCCATTTTATATTCCCCCTTAGAAAGTTTCCTTTCTGACATCAAATATACCACAGAAATCTCATAAATTTTTAAACAAAATTGACAAAAAAACTACATTACTGTAGTTTTAAAATTTTTGGTTTTTCCATTCTCTTTTCTTCTTTTGAAACAAATTCAAATGAAGCACCATTCAAATATTCTTGATATTCTTTTAATTCCTCAAATTCTTCTCTTATCGTTTTTAATTCGTCAAGATTAGTACTTTCAGAAGCTTTATTAGCCAAGATAGAAAATGCTTTTCTAAATCTAAGTGGTGATGTTCCTATTACATCTTTAAATTTTTCTGAATAATATTCTTGATTATTAAAACCGTGCATTAAAGCTATATTAAGTATAGTATCATCCGTAAAAACAAGTGGATCGATTGTATTATAAACACGGCACTCATTAATAAATTCCGTTATCGTAAATCCTGTATAATCCTTAAACTTACGAGCCACATGACACATATTATAATTAAACTCATCAGCAATAAGCGAAAGTGATACATCATCATTTATATTATCAATAATATATTTACATATTTCTCTAACAATATTTTCATCCACGTTTTCTAACCCCCTTTTCAGAAATCGCTAATAAAATTATACCATTTTAGGGATTTTTGTCAATTTGAGGCTTATTCGCTCTTCATTTCAAATAATATGTCACGAAGTTCCATTGCTCTTTCAAAATCTAAGTTTTTAGCTGCTTCTTTCATTTCTTTTTCAATATTTATCATCATAAGATTACGATCTTTCTTAGAAATTTTTTGTTTCTTTTCTTTAATTTCTATATTATTAGAAATAACTTCTCTTATAGCTTTAACAATCGTCTTAGGAATAATTCCGTGCTTTTTATTATACTCTTCTTGTATTTTTCTTCGTCTATTCGTCTCTTTAATAGCAATATCCATCGCTGAACTAACCTCATCAGCATACATAATTACCCTTCCAGAAGCATTTCTAGCCGCTCTACCTATCGTTTGAATTAGGCTGCGTTCACTTCTTAAAAAGCCTTGCTTATCCGCATCCATTATTGCAATTAAGCTAACTTCTGGTATATCTATTCCTTCTCTAAGTAAGTTTATTCCTACAACTACATCATATTTTCCACTACGCAAATCATGAATTATTTGTAATCTTTCCAAAGTTTTTATTTCATTGTGTAAATAAGCAACCTTAATATCGAGTTTCTTAAGATAAACCGTAAGTTCTTCAGCCATTCTAATAGTCAAAGTAGTTATTAAAGTTCTCTCATTTTTTTCATTTTGCCTATGTATTTGTTCAACCAAATCATCAATTTGATTTTTCGTTGGTTTAACCTCTATTTCTGGATCAAGTAAACCAGTAGGTCTTATAATTTGCTCGATAACCCTATTAGAACTCTTTTCTATTTCATAATCACCAGGTGTTGCGGAAACATAAATAACATTATCTAATTTTTTTTCAAATTCTGAAAAAGTAAGCGGCCTATTATCTAAAGCACTAGGTAATCTAAAACCATAATCAACTAATGCTTGCTTTCTCATTCTATCTCCATTATACATTGCTTTAACTTGAGGTAACGTAACGTGTGATTCATCCACAAAAAGTAAAAAATCATCACCAAAAAAATCTATTAAAGTAGTTGGTGCTACTCCCGCTTCTCTTAAAGCTAAATGTCTAGAATAGTTTTCAACACCTCTACAAAAACCAGTTTCACTAAGCATTTCTATATCATAATTTGTTCGTTCACTAAGTCTTTGATACTCCAAAAGCTTATTCTCATCTTTAAATTTATTTAATTGTTCGTTTAATTCATTTTTTATTCTTTCAATAGCAATCTTGAGTTTGTCTTCGCTAGTTACAAAGTGACTTGCTGGAAACAAAGTATAAGATTTTTTATCAGTAATTAATGATCCCGTTACTAAATCAAATTCTGAAATTCGATCGATTTCATCACCAAAAAACTCAACTCTAATTCCGTGCGTATGCTGCCCTATTGGAACAATTTCTAAAACATCTCCTCTAACTCTAAAAGTTCCTCTTTTTAAATCAATATTATTTCGTTCGTAAAGCATATCGACTAATTTTTCAAGAATCTTATCTCTATTAACCTGCTCTCCAACATTTAAAAATAATACTTTTTCTTTATAATCTTCAATTTCTCCTATACCATAAATACAAGAAACTGAAGCAACTACAATAACATCTTTATGAGCTAAAAGGGATGCTGTAGCATAATGTCTAAGCTCATCTATTTCATCATTAATAGAGGCATCTTTTTCTATATAAGTGTCCGTTTTAGCTACATATGCTTCCGGCTGATAATAATCATAATAAGAAACAAAATAACATACATGATTGTTTGGAAAAAGTTCTTTAAACTCTGCATAAAGTTGACCAGCTAAGGTTTTATTATGAGCTAAAACTAAAGTTGGTTTGCCAAGTTCTTTTATAACATTAGCCATTGTAAATGTTTTACCAGAACCGGTAACTCCTTTTAGAACTTGCTGCTTTTTCCCTTCACGCACTCCATCTACTAACTCTTTTATGGCTTCTGGTTGATCACCAGTTGGTTTAAAGTTTGATACAAGTTCAAACATAAAAAGCCTCCTTTCTAAAACTAAAAATATTCTAACATTTATAGCATAAGAAAACAAGATTTCAAATCTTGCCCTTCTACTTTAAAATCTTGTTAATCTTAATATTTTCCTTTTTACTATCTTCAATTTTAAATAAATCTACTTTTTTAAAAGCAAAGATAATGGCGATTATATTGCTTGGAACAACTTCAATTGCAATATTATAATTAGTTGCTTCATCATTATAAATGTTTCTAGCTCTTTGTAATTGATCTTCTATATTCCTAAGTTCCCTTTGCAAATTCATATACTCTTCATTTGCTTTTAAATCAGGGTATTTTTCAACAACCGCCAAACACTTATTTAATTTACTATCCCATTCATCAACTTCTTTAATTTTCATGTTTTCGGTTTTATTGTAATTGTTTCTTAATAAAACAATATCCTCTAATGTCTTACTTTCATAATCTCCATAAGACTTAACACATTCCACCAAATTAGGAATTAAATCAAATCTTTTATTTAAATATACTTCAATATTTGCTTTGGCCTTTTTTACTTTATTATATAGTCTAACAAGCCTATTATACATAATTAAAATAATGATAATTACAATTAAAACAACAAATAAAATCACATATACAAAATCACTCATCTAATTACTCCTTTCCTATCTCAAAGTAATACTATTTACATAACCGTTTTCATCATAATCTAGTATCACTTCATATTTTTTATTACTTTCAAACTTGCTCTTAAATCCTCTAATTGCCTCTTCATCTTGAGTAGATACGCCGTCATATGTAACGGTAATAATATGATCTTTTTTAGTTTTATTGCTAGTAATAACATCATCAATCAAATGAGTTATAAAAAAGCCACTTTGCGTTCCTGCCCTCATTTCAAATTTAGAATTAAATGACGCTATTTCTTGCTCTTTTTGACTTTGCTTAATTTTGTTTTTAATTTCATTATATTCTTCATCAAAATCACTATCAAAATTATCTCTAGTCTCACTAAAACGATCAAAAATACTCTTTCTGTTTTTACTATTTTCAACCATCTTATTAAGTAAAAGGATGGCTATACAAAGACCAATAATAATTAAAATAATTAAAAGCCAAGTCCTTGGTTTAAAATTTTCTTCTATTTTTTTATCCATTTCTACCTCCATTTAAAAAAAACAATATATTTTTTATAGCCGAATTACTCTTCTTTCTTCACCTCTTCTTCACATTCTTGTTCATATGATATATAACCAAGCTCCGCTATGCCTAAGCCATAATTAATTGTATCAATATCAAATATTGAATCACCATTAATTTTAGGGTAAAGATTTTCAAACTGTTCTTGAAATTTTTGTGTTACATTAAGTAAGCTCGAAAAAATCATATATTTTTCCCATAAATGAACATCAAAATATTCTTTTTCATTTATTAAAGAAAAATACAATAAAAATTTTTTTAAACCCTTAATTTTTAATCCCTCATACCAAAGCTTATCACTAACATTATTAACAATAATTGTTCGCTTTGATCCATACCTACCATTCACTTTCTCTGTCGAAGCGGTAATATAACCTTTTTCCTTTAAACTTGAAAGTCCGCTTTTCTTAACAAAATAAAACCAATCACCTAATTCAGAATGATTATAAGAACACCATTTTTTAAATTCATTGGCCTCTAGTATATTGTTTTCAGAAGAAGCTTTTAATAAAAGTTCGCTAAAACTTTTTTCTACAGGGTCGCTAATATTTTTCAAATTATTTAAATCCAAAGCATAATCATTATCTTTAAAATCAAGAATGCCCTTTGCCGTTTCAACAACACTTACCTTCCCCTCTTTTATCCATTTTAATATAATTGCCCCCATTAAACCTTTCTTTAGTTTTGCTTCTAAAACGATATCGTAATTTAAACATATCCAGTAGAATGCTGCTAAATCCTCTTCAAAAGGAATATCACGAAAATATTTTATAGCTTCATATTCAGGTAAAGCTTTTCCTTTTTTACCGAACTTAATTTCTCCAGAATCTCTTTGTGAACCAAAATTCCAGTCATCATGCTTTTGGAGACAAACAATTCCTATTATTAAAAAAAAACAAACAACGCCAATTAAACCACTCACAAAAGCATAATGAGAAACAGCCCAACTATTATACGCTTTAACCGGGAAAATAAATAACAAAAAAGTTAAAACAAAAAATAAACAAAAATTAATTTTCTTCATATCACCACTCCTCATTATGATACAATTATATCATTTTCATTTCAAGAAATAAATAATAAATCTTTCTAAAAAATTTAATTTCTGTTATATATTAAAAATTTTTTTACCAAAAAATTAAAGACTTTTGCTATAAAAAGATAAAAAATATGATAAAATATAATATGAGATAGTATGCGGAGGTGAAAGTAATATGAAAAAGATAAATATAAACAAAGTAACACGCATTGCGCCTTTTTATATGTTGTTATTGCTTTTACTCATAACCATTGGTTTTTCTTCATTTACTTCAACTTCCAAAATTATTGCTAGTGCCAAATACGACCCTTATATAGGAATTCAAATACTTAATTTCACAGAATATTCTTCCACAAATGGCGGCGCTAGTAATTATGAAACAGATAATATTGATGAAGTTACTTCTGGTGCCTACTTACCTAATAGTAATTCTGAAATAACCTACAAAGTAGAAATAATAAACCTAGGAACTTATGAAAACGGAATATTTACTGTAACCGGGCTTCCTAGTAACTTAGAATATAGTTTCTCTGGTTATAATGAACAAGACAAAATTTGTGATGATAATACACCTTCTAATTGTTCAAAACTAGCTAAAAAAACTTTTTACATGACTATTAAATATAAAGAAAACGGATATAATGCTGGACAAACAACATATCCATTAGATTTAAACTTTGATTTTAGAACAATCCACAATATAACTTATGATGGTTTTTCTGGAACTTATAGAGATTATGTTATAGATGGTGGGAGTGCAAATATAACTTTTAATCAAGGAGACATTCCAACTGGAGTATATGTAACAGGAGCAACAAATAGTTATCAAAGTCCAACCTTATCTTTAACAAATGTTGCTAATGACGTTGGTGTTTATAAAAAACACACAATTACATATGTTTTAAATGGTGGTACTCAAGCCCCAAATCAAATCACATCAATTTCAAGCGCCGAAACATATACTTTACTAGAACCAACTAAAACTGAAGAAAATTTTAGCGGATGGTATGATAATTCTGAACTTACTGGAAGTAGGATAACTACTTTATCTAATGTCACAAGCGATATTACTTTATATGCAAAATGGTCTACTTATGATTATTATATAGATGATGAAACGTTTGATGGTACTACTGCCTCTGTAATAAATACTAATTTACCGCTATATAGTACTGACAACGTTAATAGAAACTTTAGAATTGCCTTCAGAATAAACAGTTATAATCACGATTATGACAATCCTGCCAACATTAACAACAACACACCTCCTACTATACTATCATCAATGGTAGAAACAGGATCACCATATTCAGGATTTGTTTTCCGTGTTGTTAAATATAATGGTGTTTCATATTACAGTATAAAAGTAAACGACTCACATGTTACAAGCTATCTTGGCTACTTCCCATTAAGAGAAAACATTGATGTTGAAATAGTTAGAGAAGATGGCGCAATGTATGCTAAAGTGGGATCTAACATATATACTAAATTACTTGATTATAATACTTCTATAGATACATTTAATGTTCCTTTAACTGTAGGTGGAAATATAAATTCTAGCGGTAATTTTGATAGATGCTTTGATGGAGAATTATCTAACCTTACTGTTGAATTCTATGAAGGAAATATTGTCAATAATGTTTCTTATACCGAAACAAGAACAAGTTCTTCATATAACTTAGATGGAACAATCCTCTTTACTGGATCAAATTATATAGATACTGGTCTTAATTTATTCTCAGCTGCTAACATTAACAAAGATTTTGATATATCATTGACTGTTGATACTATTGATGCTACAAGCGAATCACAAGCCACATTGATTAATGCCAAAGACGAAACTCAAAACAACGTTTGGCCAGGCTTCGCATACAGATTAAATAGTAGTAAAAAATTTGAACTAACTTCAAAATGGCCTGGACAATCAGATGGAAAAATAAATGATCCAAATTCAACACCAAAAACTATAACAATAAAAAGACGAAATGGAATTATATATTACTCGCTTAATGGCGCTGCTGAAGCCAAATTAATTTCTACACCTGCTGCTTCATTAAATAATCCATTCGTCCCTAATTTAACCTTCGGATCTTCATTAAATTCGTCAGGATCACCATTTAGATTCTTTAAAGGTTATGTTTCTAATATTAGTGTTCAATTATATGATTAAGTATAATTAAATTAAACCACTCATATTGTTATGAGTGGTTTTTAGGTATATAAAAAGGATGTTTTTAAACATCCTAATTACTCTTTTCTAAGTCACTTTCATTTACCTTTAAGATAAATATTTCTTTATCGTGATTCAAATAAAATACACACTTCTTATGTTCTTCTAAAACATAATACATTATTGGAATACTTAAATTATCACGGACATCAAGTAATTCCTGGAACGAATTAACATCAATAACCTTACCTTTAAATAAATTTGGTGAGGTAGTCGTATTTACAATTAATCTATCATACTCTCTTAAAATCTTTTTAATAAACGCATCATACTTATTTCTATGTAACCTAATTTCAAACAAAGATATTATAATATATATAAATAAAAATAAAGAAATTAACGCCATAAGTATAGATGAAACAAGTTTTCTAGTACTATCAACAACAACATGTTTTTTTCCTAAAACAAATTTTTCACCATTACTAATTTTAGAAACATCTGTTTTAAGTGTTACTTCATTTTCTGAAAGAGGAATAGTTAAAGTCATATCCTTTTGTTCAGAAACCTTCATATTATTATCATCATTATGATAATTTAATTTAAATTTTACAACAAAATCACTTTTAGAACTAACACCATAATTTTTTCTAAACTTGTTGGCTAAAGAATTGTAATAACCATAATCAATATTAAATGTTTTATTAATCATAAAATCTTTAACATTAGTTGTTTTTTGCGTAACTTTATCAACTAAATTATACTCTTTTCTAAAAAACACATTTTCTTTATTATTATCATAAATAATAATTTCGCCAACCACTTCATAATCATATTCAATATTGCTTTCACTATCAACATTAAAATTATAATTAAACGTTGTACTAATATTATTTATTAAACTAGAAACATAAACCATATCTTTTTCAAGATAATCCTGCTCATAAAAATCATTTTTATTTAAATAAACTTTATAATCGACACTGCCTTTTTCCTTATATTTTATAAGATCTTGTTTGACAGTAAGTGAAAGCATTAATAAACAAATAGCCTGAGATAAAGCAAAAACAAAAAGCAAAACATTAAAAACAAAAAGCGCATTAAAATTCGAACGACGTTTTATGTTTTTCGTTTCTTTACTCTTAGAATTTTTGTCAGAAATTCTAGTCATTTATACTTACCTCACTTTCTATTCTTTTTTTCTTTTATAACCCATTAAGCCAAACCTTTGGAAGGCCCACATACGGAATTTTATGATCAACAGTTCCTATAATCATATCTTCCGTAATAATCAAATTATCATCTTTTTCATTCGCATCGCCTTTAGTTACATAGTAATAACTATTTTTAACCTTGGCTTTGTTAAAAATTCGATGAACGACAATTATATCACCATTTTTATAAGCAATAACCTGTCCTTTTTTTAAATCTTTAAATTCAAACTTTTTATCAATTATAACAGCGTCCCCTTTATTAATTTTAGGAGACATACTACCACTGGCAATAACTATAGTCCATAGTCTAAAATAACCAGAAGTAAAATAAACCAAAATCATCACTATAATTGTAACTGGGATAAGAGAGATAATCTGCTTCTTTTGATTGTGATAATCTCTCGTCGGAACTTCATTCTCTCGTTTTTTGAAAAAACTATATACCTTGTAACCTAATAAAGTCGGCAACAATAGCTCAATTACAGCAACTAAATATTGACTTGGATTCGGAACTATCGGAAGTAAATACGGATATAATTTAATAACCAATGAATAAAGTATTAATGGCTTATATCCCACTTGTGTTGTTATATAAGAAAATACTATATTTGTGCTTAAAGCTGGAAGAATAGTTAAAGCTATAAAAACAAAAACATCATAATTCGTATCATACTTACCAAAATATAGAGATGTCGTTATATCAAAAAAGATAAATAACAAAATAGTTGTCCCTGTAAGTAAGATATTTCCTTCCCTCTTACACATAAACATATATCTTAAGAATTCTCTTAACACAGTATAACAAACGATAGGCAAAATAAACTTAGATATTCCATACCAATTATAATAATTACCAGATCTATAAAAACCTATAAATATTCCTGATAAATAATATAAAAGCAAAAAAACTATCAAAAATATGATAAAATCTAAAGTTACATCTTTCACATATCTATGTTTATCCTTCTCAAATCCAAATAAACATTTAAAAGCAATAAAAACTATGAACAAAAAAGCGCTCATTCTCAATCCTGATAAAAAATTCACAAAGAAACTATTTATAAAGAGTATTGAAGCTAAAATAATTTCAAAAATAAGTAATCTTTTATATCCCCTTTTCATTTTTTAGCCTCCCAATTTTAATATAATATTTTAAGGAGGATTAAAGAAGATTAATCCTCCTTTATATCATATTATTCATCAACTGTTTTATAAAGTAATTGAATTGTACCAAGATCAACTTCAAATGGTCCATCAGCTAAAACTTGACTAGTAACTGTGTCATATGAAATAACAACAGTAACAAGTTCTGAAGCTCCTGCAGCTAGTGAATGTGAACTAACTGCTGTATCAGCTGATAAATTAGTAGTATTAACATCGTTACCAATAGTAATTTTAACGTTAATATCATTACATGCCGAATTCATTAGAGCTGATGTTACTTGAGAACCACTAGGTATAGTACATTTTGTACTTGCAGCTGTAAAATCAACATTTTTCAAATATGCAGTATAATCGCTATCATTATAAACATAGAATGTATAAGTAGCGCTTTGTCCTGGTTGTGTAAATGTTGCTTTTAAATTAGTAATAGTTGGGCCGCCTTGCGCACTATTATCGATAACTGCGTTTGTTGTAACTAAATCTGCTGGTGTTTTACTAGAAGCGTCAACTCCACCAGTAGTAGATACTGCATTTGCTTGATTTGAAAATACAACATTAAAATCATCAACTGGATTAACTTCAGCTTGTGAAGTAATAGTTAAAGTTCTAGTGAATGCCGCAAAACCGATAGATACACCTGCTATAGCTACAAGAAGTGCCATAATAGCAATAACTTTTACCTTTCTATTGTCCTTTTCCATTTTCCATTCACCTCCCCGCTTTTCCCAAGGATCAGGTTTACCCTTACC
>CAZKKR010000016.1:0-26862 GCA_964553605.1 uncultured Muribaculaceae bacterium
ATATTATAAATTGATATCGGATTTGTTTCTGTTTTTTAATTTTTAATTATTTTTTTATATATTTTATTTTTATTAATTTTATATGAAATATTTAATCTGTTACAAATATATTCAGTTAAATTTTTTATTCTTTCAAAATAAGGTAATTTTTTATATTTTTTTATTAGTAGATTGTTTAGTTCAAATCTGTTAATAGACATATTATTAATTATGAAGTCTTTTTTAAAGATATAATTTGAAGAATAATACTTAATAAATTCATCTAACTTATTTTTTGTTTTTTCTTGATTTCTTGCTATAGTATTACGTTCATATTTTCTTTCTAGAAAAGATGAAAAGTCTTCTGTTTTTTCATTGTTTAAATACTTTTTAACTAGTTCATTAAACGTTGTATTTAAAACATTTTCCTCCCCTAATTCTGGTAAGACACTTGATATATATTCACTAAAGATATTGTTTGGAGAAAATATAAGAATATTATTATAATTTAATTCTTTTTCTTTATATAACAAATAGGCAATTCTATGTAATGCGACTGATGTTTTACCACTTCCGGCAACTCCCTGAACTATTAAACATTTATCTTTAGTATTTCTAATTACCTCATTTTGTTCTTTTTGAATTGTTGTAACGATATTTTTCATTTTTTCCGAAGAATTTGATGATAGTATTTCTTGTAAAATATCATCATCAATATTAATATCGCTTTCAATTATACGTTTAATTCTTCCTTCTTCAATTTTATATTGTCTTCTTAAGGTAATTTCGCCTTTTATTTTTCCCATTGGTGCTTCATATTCAGCTTTACCGATTATATTATCATAAAATAAGCTAGAAATTGGAGCACGCCAGTCAAAAATATAATTTTTGTTATTTTCTAATAAACCATACGTTCCAATATAAACATTGTATATTTCTTCTTGAGTTTTAAAATCTATTCTTCCAAAATAGGCACTGTCACATATTTTTTCATATTTTAATAGTTTTTTTACTTGATTTTCGGTTTTATGTACTCTGGAATTTGCTTCATTTAATATATCACTATATTCAAGTTCATTCATTGATCCACTTTCTGTCCAAATAAACTTTTTAAATTCGTAAATCTTTTCTTTTTCTTTTAAAATATTTATATTTGTTTTTTCAATATGTTTGGTGGCTATTTGTTTTACTTTTTCTAAATATTTTTCTTCTTTTACATACATATCGTTATTCATGACATCACCTTTTATATTCTATCATATTTGGCTTTTTTTAATATGGATTAACGTGGATAATGATGTTAGATACGGTTTTATCTTTTCTTTTGACTTCTTTTTCAATTTTATCAATTGTTTTATGAACCTTTTCTAATATCATATTTTTATCCATTGAAACTTCACAGTCAATCTTTTTTGATGACCCATATTTAATAATTATTAATTCATCGATATCTTTAATGTCATCATATCTTTTTATTATTGCTTTTAAATTATCTATATAGTCTTGGTCTGATACTTGTTTTCCTAGCAAACTACTTAAGTTTTCTTTTAAAATCTCATAAGCTATTTTTAAAATTAGCACGCCTACTATAACCATAGCTATTTTATCTGAATAAGCAAATACTTTAGAAAGTATTACGGAAGATAAAACTACTAATGAGCTTATAACATCTGACATACTTTCTTTTCCTGACGAAGATAAAATATCATTTTCATATTCTTTTCCTTTTTTTAGTAGGTAGTTAGCTAATAGTATTTTAGCAAATATAGTTATTAAAACTATTATAGCTGTTAACATATTAGGAGTATTAGATGTTCTAAAAATCCCCTCTTTGATAACATTTATGCCCATAGCTCCTACTATTAAACCTATTACTAAGCATGTTAGATATTCCGCATTTCCGTGGCCAAATGGGTGATCAAAGTCAGCTGGCTTTTTAGATATCATGTTTCCCACTACTGCAAATACATCAGTTAACATATCACTAAATGAATGAATTCCATCAGCAATTAAAGCTCCAGATCCCCCTAAAATGCCGGCAATTACTTTTAATAGGGCAAGTAATATATTGGTACTAAAACTTGTTATCATTACTCTATTTACTTTATCCATACTTCACCTACTTTGCTTCATACCAATTTTTTCCGTAGCTTACGGAAACCGTTAATGGGACTTTTAATTTGTATACGTTGTCCATTGTTTCTGTGACTATTTTATTTAATTTTTCAAGTTCATCTTTATATATGTCAAATACTAATTCATCGTGTACTTGAATAATCATTTTACTTTTTAAATTATTTTCCTTTAAAGCTTTATATACTTTTACCATAGCTAGTTTAATAATATCGGCTGCCGTTCCTTGAATTGGAGTGTTTAACGCAATTCTTTCACCAGCTTGCCTTATAGTGTAAACTGTATTTTTAAGTTCAGGAATATTTCTTTTTCTTTCAAACATGGTCTTTACATAACCGTTTTCTTTAGCTTCTTTAACTGTTTTTTCCATGTAATCTTTAATTCCTGGATAAGTTTCAAGATATGTGTCAATAAATTCTTTGGCTTCTTTAGCGCTTACGCCGATGTTTTCTCCTAGTCCGAAACCACTAATTCCATATATGATTCCGAAATTTACCGCTTTAGCAACTCTTCGCATATTACTTGTTACTAATTTTTCATCAACTTTAAATATGTCACTTGCAGTTTTTGAATGAATATCTTTTCCATCTTTGAAAGCATCTTGTAAAGCTTTTACATCAGCCATGTGGGCTAAAATTCTAAGTTCTATTTGTGAGTAGTCTGCCCCATATATGTAATCATTTTCAGGAACAAAAGCCTTTCTTATGTTTCTTCCCATTTCATCTCTAATCGGAATATTCTGAAGATTTGGTTCAATTGATGATAGTCTTCCAGTTCTAGTTAAATTTTGGGTATATATAGTGTGAATTTTGCCATTTTCTACTGTGTTTATTAGTCCTTCAATATATGTACTATATAGTTTGGATAGTTTTCTATATTCAATAATTTCACTTATTATTGGATGTTTTCCTTCTAGTTTTTTTAAAACATCGATAGCAGTTGAGTTACTGTTTTTTTTATGTGGTAGATTTAATCTTTCAAATAATACTTCAGCTAATTGTTTTGGGGATGATATATTAAACTCCATGCCAGCACTATTGTAAATATCTTTAGTGAGTAGTTCTAATTTTATTTTTATATCTTCTCCTTGATCATTTAAAATATCACTATCTACTTTAACTCCAGTATATTCCATATCAGCTAGTATTGTGGCTAATGGAAATTCTATTTCGTTAAATAAATACTCTAAATTTTCTTCTTTTATTTTTTCTTGGAAGAAATCTTTTGTTTCCCAGATAAATTTGGCTCTATTTACAGTTTCTTTAGCCACTTCATCTATGCTTGGTATATTCAAATGATTATTTTTACCATATATATTTTCATAGAATTTTAAATCATAGTCTAATTGATTTGCTAGATAAGCAATATCATCTTTCATATTGTAATCAAGTAAAGCGCCCGCTATCATTGCATCTGAGATGACATTTTCTATTTCAATATCTTGATATTTTAAAGAAACTATTATTTTCTTTAAATCATATGTATATTTTTTGTTTTTTATTAGGAATTTTGGATTTTGTTTAAGAATTTCTAATGGCACATAATAAGCGATTTTGTCATTGTAAATTCCCATACCGATTATAGGAGCTTTATGATAATTACTACCTAAAACTTCTAGGTATATAGCAATTTCTCCTTCAATATTTAAATCTTCTATACTGTTAATTATTTTAACTTTTACTTCTTCTTTTTTATAGGTGTTTTGTTTTTTTAAAAAAGAATAAAATTCTAAATCTTCATATATTTTATTTAATTCATTTGTGTTTTCTCCTAGATACTTAATATCATTTATATTAATATCCATTTTAACATCTCTTATGATTGTGGCTAGATGATAACTCTTATAAGCATTTTCTTTATCTGTTTCTAATTTTTCTTTTAATTTGCCTTTTATTTTGTCTATATTTTCATATATACCATCTAAAGTTTTATACTCTTGAAGTAATTTTAGTGCGGTTTTTTCACCTACTCCTTTTACTCCTGGTATATTATCAGAAGGATCTCCCATTAAGGCTTTAAGATCAATAATATTAATTGGATCAATTCCCCACTGTTCTTTAAAAGTTTTTTCATTATATCTAATATAATCTTTTTGCTTTAAAAGTTTTATATCAATGTCACTACTTATTAATTGTAGTAAGTCTTTATCACTACTGATAATTGTTCCAATAAAATCTTCTTCTTTATCACAATATTCAGCAAATGTTCCAATAATATCATCGGCTTCATAGTTGTCTATTTCGTAATATTTGATGCCCATTGCATTTAATATTTGTTTGGCAACAGGAAACTGAATTTTAAGCTCGTTAGGAGTTTCTACTCTACCATCTTTATAACCTTCATATTCTTTATGTCTAAAAGTTTTTCCTTTATCAAAAGCAACTATCATATATTCAGGTTTTTCTTCTTTTACTATTTTATTTATCATGTTTACAAAACCGAAAATAGCATTTGTTGGAAACCCTTTACTATTATTCATAAAATTGCCATTATAGGCGGTTGCATAATAACTTCTGAAAAGCAAATTATTACCATCAACAAGAATTATCTTTTTCATTTATATCACCACTTTAATTATAAATAATTTTACATGTAAAAACAACTCTTTCGAGCTGTTATTTTTGTTTTACATTTTCGTTTTCATTAGATAAGAATTCTTCTTTTAATTCTTGTAATTCAGATATTTCTTTATTAATTTTGTTTTCTTCATCTAAATTTTTCATTGATTCAAGATACTCTCTATCTGCTTCTTCTTTTTCTTCTAATGTTGGATATTTAAGGCCATCAATTCCGATGTATACAATTTGCCCATCGTTATCTATATATTTTGGTTCCATGCTTCACCTTCCTTAGTTTTATTATATATTTATTTTTTTATCGTTTCAATACTTTTTATATTTGTTTACACTTTTATTGTCTTAAAACTAATGTTTTGGCTATGTCATTTGTGTTTTCTTCTTCAACTGGTGTTCCAAAATCGGTATATGCACCTGTCTCATCTTCAGTTACTATAACTGGAACAGTGTTTGTAAAAACATAATAATTTCTCGAATATCCTGGTGAATAAATTGTTACAAGCTCATATCCATCTGGACATATAACATACGTTTTATAACCGTTTGCAGGTTGATTATTTTCAGCAAATAACTCTCTTTCTTCAATCCTTAATATGTGCTGCCCAGGTTCAAGAATAAATTCCTGTTCTGTTTGGCCTACTTCTTCGGTATTAGAATTATTTTTGTTATTTGTACTTGAACATCCTGGCAATAAAGCAATACTACCTGTAAGAACAAGTGCGGTTGCAAACACTTTCAATTTTTCTTTCATAACTTCCCTCTTTTCGTTTTGTTATTCTATCATAGCTTTTCAAATAAAACAATATTTTATATATCAATATATAAAAAAACAAGACTTATACATTTAAATGTACAAAAGTCTTGCTTGATATTTTACTATCACTTAATCCGGAAATATAATTTCGACTGTCGAATTAAGTTTTTCAAAGCTACTCCCTTTCGGACAAGCTATATACTATCATAAAACTGCATTTTTGTCAAATTGGTTAAACTTTAGTCTTCTGATAAACTGGAAAGTTCTTTTGAAACAATTTGTGACAAATGTTTGTTTAACTCTGAAATTAATTTTTTTTGTTTTAAATCTACTGATAATAAAGAACCATCACTTTTTATTTGAACATACATAAAGTTTCTATGATTGTTAATATCAGATAGAAAAGCATATTTATTATTGTCATAATCAATAATATCCATCACAATATAACTATTATTATCATCTAATTCTAAAATATCGTGAACATTATATGGCATACTATCTTCCCCCTTTTTTATTTTCAGTTTCCTCTGCATTACCTAATCTTTCTAGCATTTCATGTGATGCTTCCAGATCTTTATCAATGCGTGGAAGCGCTTTTAGGCTATTTTTTAAATCAAGGAAAGAGTTTAGGCCTATGAAAGCTGTACCCATATAATCAAATAGGCCAATTAAAGAGGTTGATATGATTTTTGCAGATAGTGGAATTGGATCTAGGGCTATGCATCTAGCTAACCCACCAAAAACAGCAATACCCCCTGTTACAATAAGTGTTGACATTAAACCGCTTTTAATGGCTTTTTTTCTTGTCTCACTGCGAATTTGTTCGCCGCGTATAATTCTTTTGACATGAAATTCTTTGCTGGTATGAAAATTGTCATAGTAGTCTTGATTATCCTGAAAGTCATCTCTTCCAGCTTTGCCGATATCACTTCTTGGATATGGATTATAATCATCATCCTTAAAAATTTTTTCTAACATTTTATTCTCCTTTTTACATTTCACTATTATATGAAAGTTTAAACTCTATTTACTTTATATCATATTACCCCTTTTTTTGTCAAACTAATTAAAATAAGCTTAATTGACTTGATTCTTCCATGCCATCTAGTATGCCCATACTTCTTAATTTTTCAATTAGGGTTGATGAAAGTTTAGCTCTTTTTTGAAGATCTTCAATACTTATATATTCACCTTTTTGTCTTTCTTCAACAATGTTTTTAGCAACAACTGTACCTAATCCATCTATTGCTCTAAACGGAGGGATTAATGATTTGCCATCTTCGTCAATGACAAAATTAGTGTGATCTGATTTATATAAATCAATTGGTTTAAATTTATAACCTCTAGCTAAAGCTTCTAGGGCTACTTTTAAACATTCTAGTATTGAGCTTTCTTTGTTTGAAGCATCATAACCTTTTTCATTTATTTCGATGATTCTAGCTTTAACAGCTTCATATCCTCTAATCATGCATTCAATATCAAAGTCATCATATTCAACAGAAAATTGAGCAGCATAATATACTTCTGGTTTATGAACTTTATAGTAGGCTAATCTAAAAGCATTTATAACGTAAGCAACAGCGTGGGCTTTTGGAAACATGTATTTTATTTTAGCACATGAATCAATGAACCAGTCTTCTATTTCAGCTTCAGTCATTACTTTGACATATTTAGACCAGGTTTCAGGTTCTTTACAGGCTTTTCCTTTTCGGACAAATTCCATTATTTTAAAAGCATCTATTGGTTTTAATCCGTGATACATTAGATATACCATGATATCATCACGACATCCAATAACTTCAGAAAATGGGACAGTACCACTATCAATTAAATCTTTGGCATTACCATTCCAAACATCAGTACCATGTGATAATCCTGATATTTTAACAAGTTCAGCAAAAGTTTTTGGTTTGGTTTCTTTGACCATTTGTAAGGTAAATGGTGTTCCAAACTCAGGAATGCCTAAAGTGCCAGTATCATTCATAATTTTATCTTTAGTTACTCCTAGTGGCTTTGGTGATAAAAATATACCCATTGTTTCTTTATCATCTAATGGCACTTTCGTAACGTCATCTCCGGTTATATCTTGTACTAGTCTTAATTTAGTTGGTCCAGAATGTCCTAATATATCTAGTTTTAAAACATCTTGGTCGATAGCGTGATAATCAAAATGGGTTGTGCGCCATGGGGAATTTATATCATCAGCCGGATATTGAAATGGTGTAAAATCAAAAACATCCATATAGCTTGGAATAACGACTATTCCTCCTGGGTGCTGTCCCGTTGTTCTTTTAATGCCGGTGCATCCACTTGCTAATCTTTCAATTTCAGCTGATCTCATAAATATACCTTTATCTTCACAGTAACCTTTGACATACCCGTATGCGGTTTTTTCAGCAACAGTTCCAATGGTTCCGGCTCTATATACGTTATCTTCACCAAATAAGACTTTAGTATATTCATGAGCGGCAGCTTGATTTAAATCTGAAAAGTTTAAATCGATATCGGGAACTTTATCCGCATGGAAACCTAAGAATGTGGCAAATGGCATATCTTGCCCTTCTTTATTCATTTTTTCATTACATTTTGGGCAGTTTAGATCTGGAAGGTCATATCCACTACCATAATCACTTCCTAAACTTTTTCCATCTATTTCGAACACTGAATGTTTACATTTTGGACATATGTAGTGTGGCGGTAAAGCATTTACTTCGGTAATTCCCATCATATAGGCAACTAACGATGAACCTACTGATCCACGGCTACCTACTAAATAACCATCGTCATTTGATTTTTTTACTAGTTTTTGGGAAATTAAGTAAATAACATCAAAATGAGCACCGATAATACCGGTTAATTTTTCATCTATTTCTTTTTCAATATCTTTGGTGTCTTTGTTTTCTTTTAAAATTTTTTTCTTTATAACTTCTTTTACTTTATCTAAACCGCCGACCATTATTTCATGAAGGTTTGTATATATTTTTTCATTATATTCTTCATCTGATAAGTTTTCCTTTGAAATGCTTTCTTTTATAGTGTTTAAAGGTTCATCACCATATAATTCACTGGCAAGTCTTTCTTCAATATTATATGGGAGTGGTTTTCCATAAATTTCTTCAGCCCTGTTATAGACAAGCTTTAACGTTGTCTCTGTACAATTTTCAATTTTAGGGGCAAATGGTATGCCATTTGTGTCAATAATAACTTCAATAATTTCTACCATATCGGCTATTTTGTTTGGATTATCTATAACAATTTCTTTAGCTTCTTCTTTATCTAAAAAAGAAAATTCTTCTAACATTTCATCTGTTGTTCTTAAATATTGTGATGGAATATCAGTTATATCCTTTTTTGCCAAAGGATGTCTTCCTCCACCTGGAACTTTTTGATTGACAATGATTTGTCTATATATTTTATCTTCGGGATTTATTTGATGAACATCGCCAGTTGCAACAATTATTTTTCCTGATTCTTTAGTAGCTCTAATTATTTTTTTAATATGTTCTAATAGTTCTGCTTTTGTTCCAAAATCATTCATTTGAATCAAATGGGTATATACCTCTGGCGGCTGAACTTCAACGTAGTCATAAAAATTAATTAGATTTGATAATTCTTCATCTGATTTACTTCTAGCTTCGATGAATATTTCACTTTCGTAGCAGCCACTACCTATTAATAATCCTTCTCTATGTTTTTCTATTTCACTTCTTAATATTCTTGGTGTTTTATATAAATATTTTGTGTTGGCAAAGGAAATTAACTTAAATAAATTTTTTAAACCTTTTTTGTTTTTAGCAATTAAATTTACATGATAAGCTCTACCGTATTTATATATTTCATCTTTAGAAACTAGTTTATCTAAATCTTTGATTGTTTTAAAATTTCTAGATACTAGCTTTTTTAACATTTTATGGAATACTAAAGCTGTTCCTTCAGCATCATAATCACCTCTGTGGTGTGATGTTTCATCCCAAGGAACTTCGTATCTTTTTACTAGGGCTGATAAGCTATGTCTAGCATAACCAGTATCTAGTGCTCGTGACAATTCTAATGTGTCTATTACAGTATTTGTAAATTCACCTAAATCGTATTTTTGATGAGCCATTACAATAAATGATACATCAAATTTAGCATTATGGGCCACCATTGGAAGGTCTTTAACCCAATCTTTAAATTTAATTACGGCCTCTTTTTCTTCTAATTTTCCTTTTAACATTTCATCTGTTATGCTTGTTATTTCAGTTATTCTTTTAGGAAGTGGTCTTTTAGGATCTATTAATTCATCAAATTTATCTATTATTTCACCGTTACATATTTTAACAGCGCCAATTTCAATAATGGAATCTGCTCCACCAGCATTAAAACCTGTTGTTTCTAAATCGAAGACAACATATGTGGTTTCTAATAATTTTTCTTCACTTGGTCTTAACACAATATTTACAGAATCATCTATTAAGGTTAATTCTGTTCCATATAAGGCTTTAAATTTATCTTTTTCTTCTTTTCCTTTATTATATTTTGTTACTAAATTAAAGACATGAGGAAAAGCCTGACAGCCATTATGGTCAGTGATGGCTATAGCTTTGTGACCAAAATCCATCGCTTTTTTAACTAACTCTTCCTCGTCAGCAACGCCATCCATTTGACTCATTTTAGTATGGGCATGAAGCTCTACTCTTTTTTCTTTAGCTTCATCCACTCTTTTTTCTTCTTCGACTTTTGTTAAATTAATGTCCCTCGCATTTAAAACTATTTCATTATTTGAGTATCTATCAGCTTTGGTATATCCTCTTATTAAATACCAATTATCTTTTTTTATTTGCTTTAAATATTTTTGATATTCTTTATTTTCTCTACAAAAAATTTTACAGTACATACTATCAGTTTTGTCAGTTAATTTTAAAGTTATTATTTTAAAGCTTGATTTTGGTGATTCAAATCCGTCAATTCCAAATACTTTGGCCTTAATGGTTACATTATCCATTTCAAAAGTGATGTTAGTGATTTGAGTTATTTCATCTTTTATTTCTTCACCCATTATTAGCGGGTTTTCTTCTTTTTTTATTTTTGGAATAACTTTTGTTTTTTCAATTTCTTCTCTTATTGCTTTACTTTTTTCTTCGTTTATTTTTAATGATATTTTTAGACCAAAACCGGCATTATTAAATTCTTTTTCTAAATCTTTCTTGATACTGCTTAATTTCATTTTTTCAGCAGTATTTATTACTTCTATTATTAAATGATCATCTTCAATTAATATTTTATTATCGATAAATTCAGCAAGTAAAGGGGCTTCTTTACTGTATTTTTCAATGAAATATCTATAATATTCTTCGGCTTTTTCTAAATTAAAATTTTCTGTTTTAATTTTTGCGTTTACAGTCATGTTTTTATATTTTTGTTTTAATAATTTATTTAAATTTAAGTATGTTTTTATTGGTAAAATTTCTTTTAATGAAAGGTAAAAAACATATTTGTCTTTATTTCGATTACCAATAATTTTTTCTAGTTTTCCTTCTTCAAAGTACTTTATTTCTTCTTTTGGTAATTTTATTTGGGTTAAAAGTAACTCTAATTTATCTTGCATGACTATCACCTTCTTTAATTATATCATGTTTATTTGATTTTAAAAGAAGTTTAACAACTTCTTTTTACTTTTTGTTTTGGCATTTTATCTAGTGTATATTTTATTTCTAGATATATAACTCTATGAGGAACTGAAACTTCTTTTACAAGCACGCACACTTTTTCCCCTAGTTTGAATTTTTGATTTAACTGCTTTTTCGCTTTTGAAACATCTTCTATTTTGACAGTTCCTTTTATGTTATTTTCCATTTTTACATCCATACCATATGGGGTCATTTTTACTATTTGTCCTTTAAATTCTTCACCTATGTGGTCTTTGATAAATTCGGCCATTTTTAAATCTAAAGTTTCGATTTCGGCTGTATCAGCTTCTCTTTCCATTTTTGATGAATGGGCACATATTTCTGGTAATGATGATTCTATATTGTCTAATTTGTCTAGAACATTTTCGTAGTCACTATAACTATCAATTAATCTATGAACAATTAAGTCAGGATATCTTCTAATTGGTGATGTGAAATGGGAATAAAAATTTAAAGCTAATCCATAGTGTCCTTCATTTACACTTGAGTATTTTGCTTTACTCATACTTGTAAGTATGTAATTAGATATTACACCATAGTTGTCAGTTCCTTTAAAGCTTTCAATAAATTCATCTAAATCTTTTGAGGTATATGTTCCATTATTTATTTTATTAAGTAAATTATTGACTGATCCAACACATAAACCTTCTTCTTTTAGGTAATTTATAGCTTCTATTAGAGCCTCATCGTGTGGATCGCCGTGAACTCTATAAATAAAAGGTAGTCCCATGTATGAATAATGTGTGGTGACCATTTCATTGGCACATATCATAAAATTTTCGATAATTTTTTCGGCTGTTTTTTGTGTTCTTTGTTCAAATGATGTTGGTTTTCCTTCTTTAGTTACAACAGCTTTAATTTCATTTGAAGAAAAATCAATATTTCCTTTTTTCTTTCTTTTTTCTTTTAGGATTATCGATAACTCTCTCATTAATTCCAAATCTTCTATGTAATTTTCATATCCTTCTATTATTTTTCCTTCTTCTAATATTTCATTTACTTCTTCGTATGTCATTTTTTTGTTTGAATTAATAACACTGTCATATATTTCATAGTCAATCACTTTTCCTTTTTGATCGATTATCATTTTTATTGTTTTTGTTAGTCTATCAACTTTTTCATTTAGTGAGCAAATTCCGTTTGATAGTTTATGCGGAAGCATTGGTAAGACAGAATCTGCTAAATAAGCTGATGTTCCTCTTATATAGGCTTCCTTATCCAAATTACTTCCTTTTTTAACATAGTGATTAACATCAGCAATATGAACTGATAAAATATAATTTTCACCTTCTTTTTTTATACTGACGGCATCATCCATATCTTTGGTGTCTGCCCCGTCGATAGTGAATATTTTTTCATCTCTTAAATCTACTCGGCCTTCTATTTCTTCTTCAAGGACTTGATCGGGTATTTGTTTTAATTCTTTTAAAGCTTCGTCAGAAAAATCATTAAAAAATCCATGAGTAGCCGCAATAGCCGCAACTTCTATTTCTGGATCATTTTTATGACCAATTACTTTAAATACTGATCCTTCATAAATTAAATCTTCGTTAGCTACATCTACATAATCTTTACCTATTTTTACGACTGCTAAATTACCTATAACGATGTCACTTTTCGTTTCTTTACAAACAACTTTTATTTTACCGTGAACATTATACGGAATAAATGTGTTACTGCCGACATATTCAAAAACAGCATTTTTGTCGGATCTTTTAACTATTTTTTCTACTCTAGCATCTAAATAATTTGTACCATTATTATTGAAATGATTTAAAACTACTATATCACCATCTAAAGCTCCATTTAAATCTTTTTCTTTTATAATATATTTTCGTTTCTTTTTTTCTTTTTTTATCACAAAACCGTTTCCGATATTATTAATATGGATTATTCCCTGTACTTTATTTAGTTTTTTTTCATCAAATTCTTGATAGTATCCTTTACTATCTAAATATATTAATCCTTCTTCTTCAAGTTCTTTTAATGCACTAAAAAAAGTAGCTTGCTTCTCTTCTCCTTTTATGTGCATTAAAGCAAGGAGCTCTTTTGAAGTAAGCTTCTTTTTTGTAATTTCTTTTAGTATTAATTCTTTAATATTCACCCAAACCACCCTAGTCATATTATAAACCTATAACTTGTTTTTAACAATGGCTTTTGATAAACTTTATGAAATTTTACACTTATTTGGAGGTGCAGGAAGAAAGAATAGAAAATATAATTTGGGGTTAGGTATTTATATGAATTTATTATGAATGAAATATTAAATAATGGATGAAAGCTAAGTTTAATTTTATTAAACCTGCACCTCGGTAGTGATTATATTACAAGTTTTTTAATATGTAAAATGAGTGTTTTTACTGTTTTTATTATATTTTTCGGATAGTTTTTTATTTTTAATTATAGTAAATTATATAAATTATCTTAGTTTTTATATTGTGTTTTTTTAAATGCAAAGTTTTTATAAAAAAACTTGCCTATGGCAAGTTAATTATAAATATATATCTATCTTTTTGTGTTAAATCTTTTTCTATCATTATTTTATCAAAGTAATTACTGGCAATATTTTTTATTTTTTCTCCTTGATTCATACCTATTTCAAAGGCGATGATTCCTGGTTTATTTAAATGATTTTTCGCTTTTCTTAATATTTTTTCATAATATTCTAATCCGTTACTTCCTGCATACAAAGCAATATGAGGTTCATTATTCTTAACGATATCTTCTACTACTTCATCTTTGGCAATATATGGTGGATTACTAATTATTATGTCATATTTACCCTTAACATTTTCTAACATGTCACTTTGATAAAAGCTTATTTCTACTTTATTTGTTTTAGCATTTTCTTTAGCTACTTCTAAAGCTTTTTCTGATATATCTATCGCATCTACTGTGCTATTTAATTCTTTTTTTAAAGTTATGGCAATAGCTCCACTACCAGTTCCTAGATCAATAATTTTTAAAGGTTCTTTTAAATATTTTTTAGAATATTCTATTGTTTTTTCTACTAGAGTTTCGGTTTCAAATCTTGGAATTAAAACATTTTCATTTACTTTTAAAGTATTTCCATAAAAATTGACATTTCCTACTATATACTGAACAGGAAGGCCTTTTTCTAATTTTTTAAGACCTTCCTTTAGTTTATCTTTTTCTAAATATTTTTCTAAATATTCTTTGTCTGTCAATTTAAACTTCCTTTAGTTTTCTATTTTGATCTTCAGTAATTAAAGCATTAATAATGTCTTCTAGATTTCCTTCCATAACTCTATCTAAATTTTTTGTCGTATAACCTATTCTGTGGTCAGTTACTCTATTTTGAGGATAATTATAAGTTCTAATTTTTTCTGATCTATCCCCACTACCGATTTTACTTCTTCTTTCACTACCTAAAGCTTCTTCTTGCTCTCTTAGTTTTGCTTCGTATATTCTACTTCTTAGTATTTGCATAGCTTTTTCTTTATTTTGAACTTGGCTTCTTTCATTTTGACAAGTAACTACAGTATTAGTTGGAAGGTGGGTTATTCTAACTGCACTGTCAGTTGTATTTACTGATTGTCCGCCGGCTCCCCCACTATGATATACGTCTATTTTTAAATCATTTGGATTTATTTCAACATCAACATCTTCAGCTTCTGGCATAACTAAGACTGTGGCAGTTGAAGTGTGCACCCTTCCTTGCGTTTCAGTTACAGGAACTCTTTGAACTCTATGCGCTCCACTTTCATATTTTAATTTAGAATATACTCTATCTCCTTTAACCATGAACTCAACTAAAGGAAAACCGCCAGCATCATTGTGTTCTTCGGAAAGAACATCTACTTTCCATCCTTCTTTTTCAGCATATTTAGTATACATTCTATATAGGTCTCCGGCAAATATATTAGCTTCATCACCACCGGCTGCTCCTCTTATTTCAACGATAACGTTTTTATCATCATTAGGATCTTTTGGAAGAAGCATAACTTCTATTTCAGATTCTAATTTATCTTTTTTTTCTGTTAAATTATTTATTTCTTCTTTAGCAAATTCACCTAATTCAGGATCTTTAGTCATTTCTCTTGCTTCTTCTAAATCATTTTCTAGTTTTTTTAACTTTTGATAGGCATCATAAGCTTCTTTTAAATCGGCTAATTCTTTATTTAGTTTTAACATTTGTTTGACATCATTAGCTACTTCCGGATTATGAAGTTCTGTTTCTAATTCTTTATATTTTTCTTCAATTGCGATTAATCTTTCTTTCATAATTTATCACCTTTTTTTCGTTTTCAATTATACTATATTTTATAAATATGAGCAAGAAAAAACCAATACTATTAGTATTGGTTTAATTCAAGCATAAAAATTGCAACGTGAGTCAGTGCTATTAGCACCACATTGTCCTTGTGTATTGCTAGTATTGCTAGTAATAGCACCGCCATAATAATCCACAAGACCGCCAAAACTAGAATCACCACAATCATACGCATAATCATAATCAGAGCAAGCATTTGTCTCAGTAAAAGCAGTGTTTAGTATTCCTTTGTTAGCATTATATACTGTTGTAGGCCCTGCATATGTACAAGTTCTTAAATTTTCATCATATAAACACTCATCTACTCCTCCTTGAAGGCAGTATTCTGTTCCACCTTTTACGAAACATGCTTCTACGCCGGTTACTATATTATTTTCTATTGTATATTTTAAGCATATATTTTTACCTGTAGCAGTGCATGATGGATACGTCGTTCCTATATCTTGAAGTGTTGATGAATCTTTAATAATTGTATTACTATTAATAGCATATACAGTGTTTGATGAGCCTCCACCGCCACCAGAGCCTCCACCACTATCTGGATTAGGTGAAGTGTTTGCTATTTGAAATTTTCTGCCACTAGTTCCATCACCTTTCAATATTGTATTAGATGATAAATAAAGAACTGGACGAACATGGCGTGGTGTGTATAAGTAAACGTCACTACGCAACCCAGAAGTAGCTGCATCCACAAACCACATGCGATATGTATACGAAATAGAAACTGGAGAAATTGTCCACCACCATTTTGTGTTACCCTGCAAGTCAGCTTTATGTAGATAATTATGTGAAATACTATTGTTATAACAGGAAGAAGTATTATAATAAGCTCTAATACCTGTACAAGCAGAATTAGAACTTGCTCTTACATATTCTGATGCCGTCAGTAAGCCTACCCTTCCTTTCCATGTAAGTGCTTTTTCTTGGACTATATCTGTTGCTGTTAATTGTCCGCTTGTGCTTGACACCAAGCCCACATTATATGTATGTTCATCTTCTATATAACTTTCGATTGTACTATTTAAATTACTTGACCATGTTTGATACCATCCAGTGACAGTTACTCCCGCATATGTCCCACCATTTAAATATACATTTAAATAAGCTTCATCATTTGGAAGATTATAAGTTGTACTATTTATTATTCTTGACATTTTTGCTCCACCAGGAGTATCTTTAAGCAGTGTTCCCTCACTATTTCGCATAGTATCTTTACTTCCCCATACTTTACATCCGTAGTTGTCAGATGCATTATAACAAAAATCAGTAGATGTAGTAGAATACCTTGTACCATCATTCGAACCATTTGTAGTTATTCCAGATATAGTAGTTGTTTTTCCTGGATCAAACGAAACAATTCCTATAGAATCATCTCTTATTATTTTTAAAGTGTTATCAGATTCTATAGACATAATTCTCCATGTTTCATTATTAAGTGTTAAATAGTTACAAGGATCTGCTCCTCTATAAACATATCTACCAGATTCATTTGGATCAGCAACGAATTCACCATTTCCACATGTTCCTACTGTTTCTTTTAACTGGCTTACTGTATATGTAGCAGATGGTTTGGCATTTCCTTTGGCTGTTAAAGTTATATTAGTTTGAAAAGCGGCATACCCAATTGTAAGTATTGAAAATAACCCTAGTGTTGCAACCAATAAAATTTTATTTTGTCTTCCAAATCTATTTCGTCTAAGTCTTCTCATAGCCTATCCTCCATATTTTACTTTAATTTAATTATAAGTCTTTTTCGAGGACTAGTCAAGACAAATAAAAAAGTGTCTAAAACACTTTTATTCTAATTCATCTTCATCTATTATTGTTAAATCATCTTCCTCAATATCATCAACATCTTCCATATCTGGATCATCTAAGTCAGAATCGTCATCCATGTCATGATATTCTTCAGGTGCCATGTCATCCATTTCTTCTTCTATTTCTTCTTCAGTTTCTGTTAAATCTTCTTCATAATCCTCAGTTTCTTCTAAATCAATTTTAACTGAATGATGATCTCTTAAATCCCAAGTTCCATTTTCTAGCATTATAAAAGTTTTGTCTGTTGTCAGTGTTGTATAAAAATCCCCTATTTTATTTTCGTATTCTTCATCTGATAGTTCTAATAATTTACAAATTTTTTTAAAAATGTCAACAATAGTTAAGCTTTTCTTGCTTTCTTTTAAAATCATTTCGGCAAGCTCTACATAAGAATATGATTCTAATTCTTCTTTTGGCATTTTACTTAATTTCATAAATTTCACTCCTTAGTAACCTAGAACATTGTATCACATTTTTTCTAACTGTCAATACTATATTCTAATTTATATGTAAATGTATCAATATATTCATTATTTATCTTTAAATCATAGACTATTTTTAGTTTGTTTTTTTCTTTTTTTATTTCTTTAGTGAATGTTTCTATTTTAAAATTACCATATTTAGTTTTATACGTTCCTTCTAGATTTATACCTTCTTTCAGTTTTATTATTAAAGTATATTCTGCTTTCCTTTCAATGGTTATTATATTATCTAAAGTGATTTTGGTGATAATGTTATTATCATTATAAGTGATTATATTTTTATTTTTTATTCCATAGCCGTTAAAACTATTATTTTCATTTTTGTTTTTTATTTTAGCATTTATTTTTACTTTCACATTATCACTTCCGATGAATAGATTATATCACACTTTTATTTTTTTACTTATATTTTTTTAAATTTTTCTAATAATAATTTTAGAAAGTGAGTGATAATATGAAAAAACATAAGAAATCATTTGTATTTTTACTGTGTTTTTTTATATTACTTGCTGTATATTTTGGAATTTATTTATATGCGAAAACTACTCCCAAACTTTCTATTAAGGGAGCGAATGGTTTTTATTTATATGATAGTAATAATGAGCTTTATAATGCAGGAACTAAAGAATGGATTAGTATAGATGATATTTCTAAAAATCTTATCGATGCGACTATTTCAACTGAAGATAAAAATTTTTATACTCATCATGGTTTTGATATTTTAAGAATTATGAAGGCAATGATGATTAATGTTAAGAACCAAAGTACTAGTCAAGGTGCATCTACTATTACGCAGCAGCTTTCTAAAAATTTATTTCTTTCTTTTGATAAAACTTGGGCGCGTAAGATGAAGGAAGCTTGGATTACTATAAGACTAGAGTCACATTATGATAAAGATAAAATTCTTGAGGGTTATTTAAATACGATAAATTATGGGGGAATTTTTGGGATTGAAAGTGCTTCTAACTATTATTTTGGAAAAAGTGCTTCTTCATTAACTTTAGCTGAAGCTAGTATTTTAGCTGGCATCCCTAAAAATCCTAGCAAATATTCTCCTTTAACTAATTTTAATGAAGCTAAAAAAAGGCAAAAAATGATTTTAGATTCCATGGTTAAAAATAACTATATTAGTGCAAAAGAAGCAGATAAAGCTTATAACGAGGAACTTACCTTTGTAAA
This sequence comes from uncultured Muribaculaceae bacterium, assembly GCA_964553605.1. Classification (GTDB taxonomy): domain Bacteria; phylum Bacillota_I; class Bacilli_A; order RF39; family UBA660; genus Coprosoma. Next base: position 18,888 of record CAZKKR010000016.1, read on the forward strand.
AAAAGAAGGTGATAATTTAAAAATGCTTATGTATTATCAAGATGCAGCTTTAGAAGAGCTTTCTAGTATTAATTCTATTCCATCTTCTTTCGTGCAAACTGGTGGGCTTAAAATATATACTAATTTAGATTTAAATTTGCAAAAATCTCTAGAAAATAATAGTAATAAAAATATTAGTAATCCTAATATTGAACTTGCCGGAATTATTATGGATTCCAGCAGTGGAAAAGTTTTAGCTTTAACAGGCGGTCGTGACTTTAATAAAAGTGAATTTAACAGGGCTACGCATGCTAAAAGACAGGTTGGCTCTACTATTAAACCATTTTTATATTATGCGGCTTTAGAAAATGGTTTTACTCCATCAACTACTTTTACAAGTGAAAAAACTACTTTTAGTTTTTCAGGTGGTAAAACATACACACCTAAAAATTATAATGATAAGTATGCTGAAAAACCTATTAGTTTGGCGGCCGCAATTAGCTATTCTGATAATGTTTATGCGGTTAAAACCCATCTTTTTTTAGGTGAAGAAATACTTCCTGATATTCTAAAAAGAGTTGGTATAAATAAGGATTTTTCAAATTTACCCTCTCTTGCTTTGGGAGCAGAGGAAATAGATTTACTTAGTATGTTAGGCGCATATGGGGTTTTAGCTAGTGGCGGTTATAAAACTAAGCCTTATTTTATAACCAAGGTTACAGATATGGATGGCAATCTTTTATATGAACATAAATCTAATAATGTGTCCGTTTTAAATAAAAGTACTGTTTACGTTTTAAATGAGCTTTTAACAACAACTTATGCGAAGGAATTTTCGGATTATAATGTTCCTACATGTCTTAGTATTTTTCCTAAGATAACTCATAAGTATGCGATTAAAAGTGGGACAACTAATACTGATAATTTGATATTTGGATATAACAAATCACTTACATTAGGTCTATGGACTGGTTATGATGATAATAAATTGGTTAGCAGTGAAGATAGTTTAAATCTTAAAAATATGTGGGTAGATATTATGGAAGAGGCTATGACTGGTAAAGATGATTCGGATACATGGTATGAAGTTCCAAATAATGTTGTTCCGGTGGCCATTGATCCAATAAGTGGTAATGTAGCGACTGATGGTAAAAAGGCTAAAGTTCTATATTTTATTAAAGGTACTGAGCCTATCAATAAAACAGTTTTAGATGATGCTATTCCAACAATAAAAGTAGAAGATGAAAAAAATAGTTCTTAACTGAACTATTCTTTTATTATTTCAAATTTTTCACCTGTTTTTATATTAAACGCATTACTGTCATCTGTATCTAAATGAAGCTCTAATTTTGATTTTTTAGCTATTTTTAAATAAACATTTTCTATTGTCCCAGCTTTTTTGCCATTTATTTTTATTTTTACTTTTTTAATATTTTCTAAATTATATTTTTTTACTTCATCTGGAGTTATATGAATATGACGGTTAGCAATAATACAACCTTCTTTTAAATGAACTTCGCCACTATCGCCTATTATAGTTATAGGCATAGAACCTTTTATATTTCCAGAATCTCTTATTGGGGGATTTGTTTTTAAGAAGTGGCTATCAGTTCTGGATATTTCTACTTGGTTATATTTTCTAAATGGTCCAATTATTCTAACATGATTTATTTCTCTATCACCATTTTTTATCGTGACAAATCTATTAGAAGCAAATTGCTCAGGCTGTCTTAAATACCTGTCTACTTCTAAAGGTTTTTCACCAAATAATTTTTCATAAGTTTTTTCAGTTAAATGGACATGTCTATTGGAAACCCCTAATATTACTTTCATATTATCACCTAATTATAGTATAAAATAAATATATATTTTATTCAAATGTTTTTACTGTGTATTTGTTTAAATGTGTAAAGAAAAGATGCCTTTTTTGGCATCTTAATAATATACGGTTCTTTCTTTACATGAATAGTTTCCACTACAGGTTGGTTTACTATTTTGCCAGCCGCCGTAGCTTCCCCATGAACTGCATCCATTACATTTTGAGCAGTTTGCTTTATATTTGTTACATGGATAGTAACCGTTTGAACATTCACTTCTATATGAAGCACATGCCGAATAGCTGGAGCATATATAAGTACAATTACGACATCCTTGTCCTTTTCCGCACTGTACTTGACTCTTTGGCTTGCAAATAAATGCTGTTGCTTCACTCTTAAAGCCGTTACACCAACTATATTTTTGATAATAGCTATTACATACTTGTCGCCAGCTCGTACATACCCAAGAACCATAAGATTCACATCCTGCACTTGAACATCTTTTACATGAACTGCAGCGTCTTTGGGCATATTGTTTTCTCGTGCTTACTGTTACTTTACATGTTCCTTTATTGCCCATATTATCTTCAACTGTATATGTTTGACTTGATTTTAATCCAGTTTTTTTCGCACTTTTACCACTTACTCCAGCACATGTTTTTACCCCTGATCCTGGTTGTCCACTTATTTGTGGATCATCACATGTTACGGTTACAGTTATTCCGTCTGGTGAATTTGAGGTATTTTTTGTTACACTGCAGGTTGGTAATACTTTATCTATTCTTATATATGTACTACTTTTTTCTGAACAGTTTCCTACTTTATCACAAGCCCTTATATATACTAACTGATTCCTGCTCGCACTCCATGGCTCTGTTTTACATTTGTTTTTATTATTACATCCTTTTAATTTTATCCAATTCTGTTGATCATTTGTTGTACTTATTTTTGTTGCATTTGCGTTATACGTATATTGGAAACTTTCCATTCCTGATTCATTATCTTTTGACTCTACTGTTAAGTTTATACTTCCTCCAGTATATCCACTTACTGGATTTGTTATTTTTGGTGCTGCTGGTGGGGTATTATCTAATTTAAATTCACTGCTTATGACATCTGTATCTAATGCTAATGGTAAGTTTGTTTTGATTCCTTGGCCTATTACTAAATAATAGTCTCCTGTGAAGCCTAAGCTTGTACTATCTTTTACAGTCGCAGTTATTGTGTTACTATCTACATACGTCCCATTTATTTTATTTCCGCTCCCGCAGGTTATTGTTCCTTTGGGATTATATGTTTTTGTGCTTTCCCATTTATAACATATTTTTTGATTCGGTGCTATTCCATATTTACTTATTGCTTTTACTTCTACGTCACTACTTTTCATCCATTTTTTGCTACTTCCATCTGGGTGAAATTCTATTATTACTCCACTTACATTTACTGTCCTACTTGTACATATTTTATTTACATCTTTATATTTTATGCACGCTTCGACATTTCCTGATTTTGTCAAATGTGGAGTTTCGTCTTGATTTGCAGTTATCTTTACAACTTTTCTTTCACTAATATTTCCACTTACTTCATATTCTTTATTATCATTTGGGATACTATAGCTTCTTTTTTCTATTTCGTATGGGTATTCGGTTCCTTCTCCTACTTGAGGCCATTCTATCGTTACTTTTAAATTTTCATTATCTACTTCTATTTTTGGCTTTGGGGCATTTATTGAACTTAGACATGCTCCGGTTTCTTCTAATTCATATTCTTCATTTCCACTTCCACTTATTCTTACATGCACCGCGTATCCCTCATCTAGGGCATTCCCATTATTTATTTCTCCTGTTACATCTTTTACGGGGCTTTTTAATTTCTCATCATTTATAAGTTGTTTTATTAATACGCAGTATTCTCCTACTTTATAGACATTTTTATTTTCTCTTATATATTGACTTGCTCCATTATATATTATGTCTTTTGTTACTTGCGTTACTCTTCCTTTTCCACCACTTATTCTATTTACTAGATTGGGTACGATTAATAATAGTAATAATCCTACTATTACTATTACTCCCATTATCTCTACTAATGTGAACCCTTTATTTTTCATACTATCACCTTATCTTCATTTTAGCATATTTTTTGCTTAAAACAAATATATTGTTTTAAGAAAGGATGATTTTATGAATAATAATTTTACTAATCAAACTAATTTCCCTGGAAATCCCTTATATTCAAACGGTGAAGCTGTCCCTAATCAACAGACACAAATTAATTTCGGAGGGCCTATTTTGGAACAGTCATACATTGAAAATATTTTAAGATTAAACAGGGGCAAAAAGGTGGAAGTCTATGCCTCATATCCCGATTCTACTGAGTGGCGAGATAAAATATTTTCAGGGATTGTCGAGCAGTCTGGTAGAGATCATATTATTATTAGTGACCCAAAGGATGGTAAATGGTATTTAATTTTACTCATATATGTTAATTACATTAAATTTGATGAACGTATTATTTCTAATCCTGATTTCTATTTAAATAATTGAAAATTTAATTTAAGTTTGCTATAATGCTATTAGGGTGAGTAACATGAGTATATTTATAACTTGTTTATTATTAATTATTTTGATATGCCTTATTTTAATTTGGGTTGCCGCAACATATAATAGATTTCAAGTTTTTACAATTAGAATTAATGAGGCTGAGACTAATATTGATTCTGTCTTAAGAAAAAGATTTGATTTACTTAATAAATCAATCGAAATAATTAAAGAGAATACTGACACTAAAGATGATGTTTTGGGACAAATTGAAAAGCTAAAGTCTAAAAAGCTTTCTAATTTTGAACTAGATAGAAAATTATATGATGCGATGAAAGAATTTAATAAGTATAAGGAAAGATTTCCTAAACTAAAAAGTAATGATGCTTTTGTTAAAATTGATGTGGCTATTACAGAATCAGAAGCCGAAATTGTAGCTTTTAGAAAATATTATAACGACATTATTACTGATTATAATAAAACAGTTAAATCTTTTCCAACTAATCTCGTTGGCTTAATATTTAGTTTTAAAGATAAGTTATATTTTGATGGTAAAGATATGAGCGATGAAGATATTAAAGATTTTAAATTATAGATCAATTTATTTGATCTTTTTTTGTATATTTTTTTGTTGATATGCATATTATTATTTGGGTGATATTATGGATTTTAAGATTGGAGACTTAGTTACTAGACGCTCCCATGGAAATGATATTATCTTTAAAATAGTTGATATAGATGGTGATTGTGTTTTTCTAAAAGGTTTTAATGTTAGACTTATAGCTAATGCAAATATTAATGATTTAAATTTTTATAATAACGAGGATATTGAAGAAGAAAAGGAATTTTTAGACCGTATAACTAAACCGTTAGAATTGAACCGCGATGATTATTTTTATTTACCTGGTAAGATCCTGCACATAGATAGTGATCCTGATTACTTATCTAGATGTTTAGATTATTATGAAAAAGCGCATGTTTGGGCGGTAGGTGTAAATAAAAAAGAAGATGAAATTACTTCAGATATTTATGATCTTTTAAGTTATTATAAACCTAATATTTTAGTTATTACTGGTCACGATGCTTATGATAAAAAAATTTCATTAAACGATATTAGTGCCTATAAAAATAGTCTTTTTTTTGCTTCAGCAATTAAAAAAGCCCGTGAATATGAAGAGAGTCACGAAAAATTAATCATTATTTCGGGGGGCTGCGGATCTTACTATGAAGAACTTATTAAGGCAGGAGCAAATTTTGCCTCTAGTCCTAAACGAATAAATATTCATGCTTTGGATCCAGCAATTATCGCGGTTAAAATGAGTTTGTCCGACATAAATAAAAACATTGACCTTAAGAATATTTTAGAACAAACAAAATATGGAAAAGATGGCATGGGAGGTATTATAACAAGGGGGACAATGTATGTTGGATATCCAAGGTAGACCATGCAATAACATGATGATTAAAGAATTTTTGACCCCTTATGTAGGCAAAGACATTAAGATTAAATACAATCTTGGTAGAAATAAATATGAGATTTATGAAGCTCAGATTATTAATATATATAACTATGTTTTTTTGGTAAAACTTAAAAATAATATAGTTAAATCTTTTTCATTTGCCGATATTATTACAAAAAATATTAAAATATATGAATAAATATTGATTTTTATGTTTAAATATTGTACAATTAAGTTGAAATCATGCTAGAAGGGAGAGGTTGTCTTGAAAATTACATCAGTCAACGTTCGAAAAGTGGACAGTGAAAACCGTATGCGTGGTATCGCTTCAGTAGTGCTAGATGAGTGCTTTGCTATTCATGGAATTAGAATTATTGAAGGTGATGGTGGTTTGTTTACTGCTATGCCTAGTCGTAAAACTAATGACGGCACATATCACGATATTGCTCATCCAATCACACCTGAGTGTCGTAAACAATTCGAAGATGCGATTATTGAAGAATATAACAATATCAAAGACGAAGAAGACGAATAATTCGTCTTTTTTATATTCTTCTTTCATATACTTTTTTAGGAGGATATTATGGACAAGATAGATAGTGTTATAACTTCATTAAATCATAGTGTAACAGTTAACGAAAGAAAAAATATAATTATTACTGGTGTAAAAAAAATCGAAAGTTTTGATGAAGAAGAGTTTTTTATGATAACGAGTATGGGTAATCTTACTCTTAAAGGACAAGGCTTAGAAATCATAAAACTTGATACATATCAAGGGAATGTTTCAATAAAAGGAAGGCTTGATAGTCTTTCCTATTCTCAAGGTGAAAATAAGGAAAAGGAAGGCAGTTTTTTTAACCGACTTTTTAAATGATGAATTTAAAATTACAGATAATATCATTACTTTTTTCGTTTGTATTTGGCTTTTCTTTTTCTTTGTTTTTAAGATTTAATCATAAAATTATTTATAACAAATTTAAATTAATTAAATATTTAGGGTCTTTTTTTATTATCTTAGTAAGCGTTTTGTTTTATTTTATCATGCTTCAAAAAATAAATAATTCTTATTTTCATTTTTATCATTTACTGGTGATTATACTGGGATACTTACTTGAAATATTTATTTTTAAATAGTGTATAAATAATGTATATCACTTTTATAAATTATTGAAAATAGAGACTATAAATGTTATAATTTTGTTGATAGTAGAGGTGATATTATGGCTAAAAAGATGTCTAAAAAAGCAAAACGACGACTTATTATAATTGGTCCGATAGCTTTTTTTATCATATGTTATTCTTTATTTACTTTAGCAACTACTACTATCAATTTGTATAATTTACATAAAGAAGAAAAAGAGCTAAATGAAAAACTAACTAATTTAAAAGCTGATGCCAAATCACTTAAAACGGAAATCAATAAACTTCAAGATAAGGAGTATATCGCAAGGTATGCGAGAGAAAATTATCTATATACTAAGAATGGTGAATATGTCATTAAGCTTGATGATGATGGCAAAAAAATAAAAGCTGTTAAAGCAAATTATGGTGAAGATTATTTAATATATGGATGCTTTGCGGTTATTATTTTAATATTTTTATTTATTATAAGAAAACACTTTAAGAGAAAGAAAAAACGCCGATAGGCGTTTTTTTATATTTTTAAATGTTTTCTTACTGCTCTCCAAGAACCAAACATACCAACCAAGATACCTACTAATACTAATATTAGAGAAGTTCTATAAACAAATGGGACTGGTTTAATTAATTTAATGAAATTTGAAAATAAATGACCACCAAAATGTTTATATAGTTCAGTATAGCCATATATTGTAGCGAATATTGGAATGATGGATCCAAATAATCCAAGAACTAATCCTTCTATTATAAATGGAATTCTTATGTTTAAGTTAGAGGCTCCAATTAATCTCATAATACTGATTTCGCGCTGTCTTGAACTTATTGTTATCTTTATAGTATTAGATATCAAGAAAGCTGTTACTAATATTAAAGCTACTACGGCTCCAATACATATTTTATGAATAAATTCAAACGTTGAAATTAACTGTTCAACCATGCCTTCTCCATATTTAACTAGTGTTATTCCGTCGATAGTTTTTATTTCATCAGCGACATCTTTTATTTTATTTATATCAATTACTTTTACTTGATATGTGTT
>CAZKKR010000017.1:0-25918 GCA_964553605.1 uncultured Muribaculaceae bacterium
CTTCCTTTATATCACATGGATGTTTATCGTTTAGATGGTAATGTAGATGGTGCGCAGATTGAAGATTATTTTCATAAAGGTGGCGTAGTTATTATCGAATGGGCTAATACCATTAAAGATATTTTACCTCTTAATAGATTAGATATTAAATTTAAGATTGCTGGAGAGAATTCTCGTGTTTTAATTATTACTCCTCATGGAACTGAATACGAAGAATTATGTGAGGCAGCGTTTTGAAATATTTATTTATAAATTCGGCGACTACTAATCTTGTGGTCGCTATTATTATAGAAGGTAAAATAACTTATTTATATGATTATAATGATGGTTCAGAAACATCTTACAAAATTATGCCAATAATAGAAAAAGCTTTTAAAAAATCTAATATTACACCAAAAGATATCGATAAGATATTTGTTGTTAATGGCCCTGGATCTTTTACAGGAATTAGGGTTGGGCTTACTGTGGCTAAAGTAATGGCTTATTCTTTAAATATTCCGGTTGTTCCTATTTCTGCTTTGGAAGTTATGGCTTCTGGTTACGATGAAGATGTTATATCTTTAATCGATGCTAGAAGAGGATATGTCTATGCTGGTGGATACGATAAGAGTTTAAATATCACTTATAAGGATAATTATGTTTTATTTAAAGAAAGCGGTCTTAGAGGGCTTTTTGTTAGTTATGATAAATTTTCTTTTGAAACTTTTTTGCCTAAGTTAAATTTAATTAAAATTATTAAAAAGCATGAGGATGATAGTGGGGTTAATCCACATATGCTTAATCCAAATTATTTAAAATTAACAGAGGCTGAGGAAAAGAGATTAGAAAATGAAGGAAATTAAAAAGATTAATCCTCATGATATACTTGGTTATGGAATTAAATATTTTCCTAATTTTAAAAGTAGTAGTAATCCTTTTGAATTTATATATGCCTATTATTTAGACGGTAATATAATTGGCTTTATAGATTTTAGTATTATATATGAAAAGGCTGAGATAAATTATATTGTTGTTTCAGAAGAATATAGAAGAAAAGGAATTGCTCAAGAACTGTTAGATTATTTTATTTCTAAATTGAAAGGTGTTAGTAGTGTAAGTTTAGAAGTTAATGTTAATAATGAGGGAGCAATAAAGTTTTATTTAAAAAATGGTTTTATTAAAGAAGCTATCAGAAAGAATTATTATAATGGAGAAGATGCTTATTTAATGGTTAAGAATTTGGAGGTGAGTTAATGTATATATTAGGTATAGAGTCAAGCTGTGATGAAACTAGTATGAGTATTATAAAAGATGGTACTATTGAAGTGGCTACGGTTGTTTTATCACAAATGGATACCCACGCTTATTATGGTGGGGTAGTACCAGAGATTGCTAGCAGGATGCATATTGAAAATATCACAATAGTTTTGGATGAAGTTTTGAAAAAAGCTGGTATGACTATGGATGATATAGATGGAATTGCGGTTACTTATGGACCGGGTCTTATTGGATCTCTTTTAGTAGGACTTATGGCAGCTAAAACTTTATCATTTATATATAATAAACCACTTATTCCAGTTCATCATATTGCTGGACATATATATGCGAATAATTTAGTTAAACCTTTAGAATTCCCATTAATTGCTTTGGTTGTTAGTGGAGGACACACGGAACTTATATACATGAAAGAAGATTATAGTTTTGAATTTTTGGGTGGAACTTTTGATGATGCGGTAGGTGAGGCATATGACAAAGTAGCTAGAGTTATTGGACTTCCATATCCAGGGGGACCTAATGTTGATAAGCTTGCTTTAGAAGGTGAAGATACATATGATTTACCTCTTCCATTAAATGATGATAGTTATAATTTTAGTTTTAGTGGCCTTAAAAGTGCAGTTATAAATTTAGTTCATAATGAAAAACAAAGAGGTAATGATATAATAAAAGAGAATTTGGCCACTTCATTTCAAAACAGAGTTACCGAAATTTTAACTAAAAAGACTGTTATGGCGCTTAAAAAGTATAATGTTAATAATTTAATCGTTGCTGGTGGAGTTGCGGCAAATAAAGGCCTTAGAATGCGTTTAAAAGAGGCATGTGATAAGGAAGGTGTTAACTTAACTATTCCTGAAATTAAATATTGTACTGATAATGGGGCAATGATTGGAGCTGCTGGGTATTATGCATATTCTAAAGGTCATAAAGCAGACTTAAGTTTAAATGCTAAAGCGACAGTAGAATTAAAATAAAATATCAAGTTTTAAACTTGATATTTTTTAATTAGAATTTAAGTTTTCTTTCTATAAAAACAATTATATAATGCATTATGGCAGCTAATATTATTAATAAAATAATTCCTGTCATAACAAGATTTAAATTAAAAACTTGTGATCCATACATTATTAAATAACCAATTCCGGCTTTAGATACTAAAAATTCGCCCATAATTACACCAATAAAAACTAAACCGAGATTTACTTTAGCAGTATTTATTAGATTATTAAAATTACTTGGAAATATTAGTTTAAAGAAAATTTGGTTTTTATTTGCTTTAAAGCTTTGCATAAGTCTTATTTTATTTTTATCAGTTTCTTTAAAAGCTTGGTGCATATCAATTATAGTGATAATTATAGATATAAATAGAGCCATAATTATTATTGATTTTGTACTAGCGCCAGCTAGTATTATAATTATTGGTCCTAGTGATACTTTGGGCATACTGTTTAATATTGTTAAAAAAGGATCTAAAATTTTAAAGATAAAATTATATCTCCATAAAAAAGCAGCCACTATTATACCTACTGCCTCTCCTATAATAAAGCTTATTATAATTTCATATAAGGTAATCCATATATGGTGGAATAAGGTTTTATTTTTATATAAATTTATGATTGTTTTTAATACGTTTTTAGGACTTGATGAAATAAAAGTATTGATATATCCTTTATCAGCTGCATATTGCCATATAGATATGATGGTTATGATAATTAAAATTTGAATTAATTTTATTACTAAATTAGTTCTTTTTATTTTTTTTAAATAATTTATGTGTTCTTTAGACATGATAATCAAGATCCTTCCATATTAAGTCATAGTAGTATGAAAATTTTTCATCATTTCTATTTTCAATAGGTGAGGTTTTGTTTACTAAGTTAATCATATATATTTTTTTTATGGTACTTGGTCTATTTGATAAAACAATGATGCGGTCAGCCATACTAATTGCTTCACCAATATCATGGGTTACCATAATCGCACTTTTTTTCTCTTTTTTAATTATTTTGTAAACATCATCTGATACGGCAAGTCTTGTTTGATAATCTAAAGCTGAAAAAGGTTCATCTAAAAGCAATATATCGGGATTAGTGGCTAGTGTTCTAATTAATGATACTCGCTGTCTCATGCCACCAGACAGGCTGGCTGGATATGTATCTTTAAATTCCCAAAGGCCATATGTTTTTAAAAGGTTTTCGACGTATTTTTTGTTTTCGATTTTTTTTATTTCAAGACCAAGTGTGCAGTTTCTATAAACTGTTAGCCAATCAAATAAATTATCGCTTTGAAGCATGTAACCGAAATTTAGGTTTTCATTATATATTATTTGTCCATCTGATGGTTTATCTAGACCACACAGTATAGATAAAATAGTACTTTTACCACAGCCACTAGGTCCAACAATGGCGACAAATTCACCTTCTTTTAAATCGAAAGAAAAATTATCCACAGCTAAAAACTCGTTTTCTTTAGTGTGGTAAGTTTTCTTTAAATTTTTAATTTTTAAAATATTCATTTTGTGTATACTAATTTTGAGAAAGGTACATCTTTGTCTAATTTACCAGAGTTTTTAACTATTTCTTTAATATGATCAAAGTCTTTTTTTAATATTCTTGTATTTTTATTCCAAGCATCAATATCTTTATATCTTTTTATTATTTGTTCGATTTTTTTAATATCAGTATCAGGAAAATAGTCTTTTATTATTTTAGCTATTTCACTATTATTATGAGTATGAACATAGTCTAAACCTCTTTGTATAGCTTTAGTAAAACCTTTTATAGTTTTTTCATTATCTTTGATATAGCTTTTTCTAGCGATATATGATGTATATGGAACGTTTCCGCCTAATTTTCCGATAGATTCTACAATATAGCCATATCCTTTTTCTTCAATTTCAGAAGCAGTTGGTTCAAATAATGATACATAGTCTCCAGTTCCACCTATGAATGCACCGGAAGTTGAGGCGAAATCAATACTTGTATCAAAATTTAATTCATTTGTTTTTATACCATTTTTATTTAAAGCATATTCTAATGTCATGGCTGGCATACCGCCATCTCTTCCAGCTATTATATGTTTTCCTTTTAATTTGTTTAAATTAAAATTTTTATCTTTATTTCTAGATACTAGAAAACTGCCATCTTTTTTTGTTAGACCAGCAAAGCTTTGTAAGTAATCTTTTTCACCACCATTATAGACATATATAGTAGATTCACTACCACAGAAACCTATTTCTACATCTTTACTTAAAACAGCAGATGTTACTTTATCAGCGCCTGGAGTTAATAATATTTCAACATCTAACCCCTCATCTTTAAAATATCCTAATGCATCGGCAACATACTGTGGGGCATAAAAAATACTGTGTGTAACTTCACCTACTTTAATTTTTTTAAATTTGGCATCTTTTTTATTGAAGGTAAAAAAACCTGTTATTACTAGTCCAATTATTATAAAAAATATAATAATTTTTTTCAAAATATCTTCTCCTTTCTTTTTCATATTATTATATTCATGTTTTTATAAAATGTTTTAGACAATTGCATTTTTTAGAAAAAGCTTTTTATTTATTTTTAAATTAAATTATGGTATTATGAAGATAGTAGGGAGGGGTAAAGATGGAACCTATAGTTAGGCTGGAAAATGTCAGTAAGTGTTTTGAAAAGGGTAAATACATTATAAAAGCTTTAGATTTAGATGTTTTTGAAGGTGAGTTTTTAACTTTACTTGGGTCTTCTGGATGCGGAAAAACAACGATACTTAGAATGATATCTGGATTAGAACATGTTACAGAAGGAAAAGTTTACATTGATAATGTTGATGTTACAGAAGTAAGTGCGGAAAAAAGAGAAGTAAATACGATTTTTCAAAATTTTGCTTTATTTCCACATATGACGGTATTTGAGAATGTTGCTTTTGGACTTAGAATGCGAAAAGAAAAAGAAGAGGTTATAAAAAAGGAAGTTAAAAAAGCTTTAGATTTAGTTGAACTTGAAGGTTTTGAAGATAGATATCCTGATCAGCTTTCAGGAGGTCAGCAACAAAGAGTGGCTATTGCGAGAGGAATTGTGATGCATCCTAAGGTGTTACTTTTAGATGAATCATTATGTTCTTTAGATTTAAAACTTAAAAGAATGATGCAGGTTGAACTAAAAAAATTACAAAAGAAACTAGGTTTAACTTTTATTTATGTAACTCATGATCAGGATGAAGCTTTAACTATGAGTGATAGAATAGTTATAATTGATAAAGGTAAGGTTCAACAAGATGATACTCCTCAAAATATATATCAATATCCAAAAACAGCTTTTGTTGCGGATTTTATCGGAGAATCTAATTTAATAAAAGCGGAGATAACTAGTATAAAAGGGAATACAATACACGTTAAAACACAAAACAAAATAACTTTGATTTTTGATAAAGAAGAAAAAGATAAAGTTGGAAACAAGATTAATATAATGATAAGACCAGAAAATATTAAAATATCTAAAAGTGTTTTACAAGATGGTCTTAAAGGAATAGTAAAAGAAGTTATATATGATGGGGTTATTACTAAAATGGTGGTTAGTGTTGGTGATGCGTTTAAATTAAAAGTTACAGCTAAAGGAAATGTTATATTTAATGTTTCTGATGAAGTTTATTTAAAAATTGATAAAAATAGTGTTATTCCAATTAGGGAGAAATAATATGAAAAGAAATAGTTTATTTAAATTTTTATGTTTAACTCCAGTTATTGTTTATGCCCTTCTTCTTATATTACTTCCTTTAGTTTATATTTTGTTTTTAAGTTTTTGTCAAAGTGATTCTTATGGTGGGATAATATATCATTTTACTTTATCTAATTATTTTACAATTTTTGATATAACTTATTTAAAGATATTTTTAAAATCATCTTTAATAGCCATTGCAGCAACATTTCTTTGTATACTAATTTCATATCCTTTTTCAATATTTTTAAGAGACAAAAGTGAGAAAACTAGAAATTTAATGATTAAACTAGTTATGGTTCCATTTTTAACAAACTCTTTAATAAGAACTTATGGATGGATTGTTTTACTTAGAAAAACGGGAATTATTAATTCGGCTTTAATAAATCTTAATATTATTTCAGCTCCTTTAAATTTAATGTATAACAATTTAGGTATTGTTATTGGTATGACTTATACTTTACTTCCTTTTATGATTTTACCGGTATCTAGTGCGGTATTTAAAATTGATCAGTCGTTAATTGAAGCAGCCCGTGATTTGGGAGCTGGCCCTATTAGTATATTTAGAAAAGTAATTGTTCCAGAAACAATTTCGGGAGTATTTAATGGGTCACTTATGGTATTTATACCCGCAATCGGATATTTCTTTATTGCTGATATTTTAGGTGGCGGAAAAGCTATGATAATCGGTAATTTGATTAAAAATCAATTTTTAACAGCGCGCAACTGGCCACTTGGATCAGCAATATCAATTTTCTTAATTATTGTAACTTTTGGGCTAGTACAGATTTATAAAAAACTTGGTGGAAAATTAGATGATTTGGGGGGTATGTAAATGAAAAATAAGTTACTTAAAAATATTTTTATTGCCCTTGTATTTTTCTTTCTTTATCTACCGATAATCATTTTAGTTTTATATTCTTTTAATAGTTCTAAAATGAATATAGTTTTTGAACATTTTACATTTGATTGGTATAAGAATTTATTTGATAATAGAGAACTTTTGATGGCCTTTTTTAACACGATGATTATTGCGGTTACAAGTACTGTTATTTCAACTATTATTGGTGTTATTGGGGCAGTGGGTCTTAAAAAATACGATTTTCCGTTTAAAAATTTAATTAATGATTTACTTTATATTCCAATAGTAATACCGGAAATAGTTTTAGGTATATCTCTTTTATCAATATATACTTTAATGAAACTTGAGCTTGGTCTTTTTACAATTATTTTGTCACATATTGCCTTTTCAATACCATTTGTAATAGTAAGTGTGAGATCAACTTTAAATGATAGATTAAAAACTTATGAAGAAGCGGCTCATGATTTGGGAGCAAGTAATTTTAAGACTTTTTTCAAAATAACTTTACCACAAATAAAACCTGGTGCGGTTAGTGGGGCTATACTTGCTTTTACATTATCATTAGATGATGTCGTTATTAGTTACTTTACAGCTGGTCCTGGAAGTAATACTTTACCACTTAAAATTTATTCAATTATTAAAACGGGAATAACGCCTGATGTAAATGCTTTAACTTCAATAATGCTTTTTGTAACGATAATTATTTTAACAACGACAGCTTTTGTTCAAGGCCGAAAAATAATGGAGGCGAGCAAATGAAAAAGGTTATAGTTTTAATAATTTCTGTGTTTTTGCTTTCGGGGTGTGTAAATAATAATAGTTACAAAGGGACAGTAAATGTTTTGAACTGGTCTTCTTATATTCCAGATAGTGTGATTAAAGACTTTGAAGATGAATATAATATTAAAGTAAATTATGGTACTTATTCATCTAATGAGGAGTTACTAGCGAAAATTACATCTTCTAAAGAAGGAACTTATGATGTTATTTTTCCTAGTGATTATATGGTAGAACTTTTAATAAGCAAAGGTCTACTTCAAAAAATTGATAAAACGAAAATACCTAATAGTGTTAATATTAATAGAACATTTTTAAATCAAACTTATGATATGAGTAATGAATATTCACTTCCTTTTTTGTCAACAATTGTGGTGGTGGTAGTCAATAGAGATCATTTGAAAGATAATATATCTAGTTATAATGATTTATTAAATGAAAAATATAAAAATAATATTGTTTTAATTGATGATCAGAGAATAATAATTGGTATGGCTCTTCTAGCTAAAGGTTATGATATGAATGATACCGATATTTATCATTTAGAGGAAGCGAAAGAATGGCTTTTAAGATTGAAAAACAATGTTAAAGCTTATGATAGTGATAGTCCAAAAACATTTTTTATAACTGAAGAAGCTGATATTGGGGTTATGTGGCATGCTGAAGCAGAGATAGCTAAAGAAGAAAATTCTAATATTGAAATTATTTATCCTACTGAAGGACATGCGATAAGTACTGATAATTACACGATTGTTAAGGGTGCTAAAAACGTAGATAATGCATATCTATTTATAAATTATTTACTTAGAGATGATGTTGCTTTAAAAATAACTGATGAATATCCATATGTTAGTCCACTTAATATAAAACAAAAAAGTAAGGTATCAATTGATCACATTTTTAACAGAGGATTTTATGTAAAAAATATTGGAACAAATATTAAAAATTATGATAAACTTTGGGCTGATATAAAATAGATTATATTGAAAATATAATCTTTTTATGTTATAGTAAAGTTGTATAATAGAAAGGAGAATGTGCGGAAGTGTTACGTCATTATATTACAACTGAAGATTTTACTAAAGAAGAGCTTTTAGATATTCTTAATTTAAGTATACTTATAAAAAAGAATATCAAAGCAGGATATCCTCTTAATGTTTTATATCATAAGACATTAGGAATGATATTTGAACAACCATCAACACGTACTAGAGTTTCATTTGAAACAGCTATGACGCAGCTTGGTGGGCATGCTCAGTATCTTGCTCCAGGACAAATACAGCTTGGAAAACACGAAAGTATGAAAGATACTTCGATTGTTCTTTCAAGACTTGTAGACATTATGATGGCTCGTGTTATTGAACATAAAACAGTGGCTGAACTTGCAGAATTTGCGACTGTTCCAGTTATTAATGGTATGAGCGATTATAACCATCCGACGCAAGAGATGGGTGACATTATTACAATTTTTGAACATATGCCAGAAGGCAAAAGTATTGAAGATTGTAAAGTTGTTTTCGTTGGAGACTGTACACAAGTTTGTGCGTCTTTGATGATGATGATCACAAAACTTGGTGGACATTTTGTTCACTATGGACCAAAAGATTTCCAATTACGTGGAAAATATTTGGAAATAGCTGAGGCTAATTGTAAGGAAAGCGGTGGAACATATTTAATCACTGATGATCCAGAAGAAGCTTTAACTGATGCAGACTTTATCTATACTGATGTATGGTATGGTCTTTATGAATCTGAACTTCCAAAAGAAGAGAGGATGAAGATATTTTATCCAAAATATCAAGTTAATAGGGAACTGCTTTCAAAGTGTTCACCTAATGTTAAATTTATGCATTGTCTTCCAGCAACTAGAGGGGAAGAAGTTACTGATGAAGTAATGGATGATCCTAATGTATCTATTTGCTTTGATGAGGCTGAGAACCGTTTAACAGCAATGCGTGGATTACTTGTGTATTTTATGGATAAAATGGATGAAACTATAAAAATTTGTAAGAAAAATTTAGGAGAGTAGTATGAAAAAGAAAAAAAAGTTTAAATTAGTTGATGCCATACTTGGTACAGTTTGTTTAACTTTAGTTTGTGAATCCGTTATGCCAACGGCTGCTATTGGAAACACACAATATTTCTGGTGGATTTTCTTACTTATAGCATTCTGTCTACCTTATGGTATGATTACGGCTGAACTTGGAACAACTTATCCAAGTGAAGGTGGAATGTATGACTGGGTAAAACGTGCTTTTGGTCCTAAATGGGCAGGTCGTGTTGCTTGGAATTACTGGGTTAATTTCCCACTTTGGATTGCCTCTTTAGCTGTGGCAATTACAGATATTATTGCAGGAATGTTCGATATTGAACTTTCTATATGGATGCTTTTGCTTTTACAATTATCTTATGTGTGGTTAGTTTCACTACTAGGTACACAAAGAATTGGTGAAAGTAAATACATCGTAAATTTAGGTACTTTCTTTAAAATCGTATTATTATTAGGTATTGGACTTTTAGGTATTTATGTATTTATGAAAACTGGACAAAGTGCTAATCCTATTACAAGTTTTAAAGATTTACTTCCTGATTTATCATTAAATATTGATACAGGACTTCCATTTATTTCAATTATCTTATTTAACTTTATGGGATTTGAAGTAGTTGGAACTTGGGCTGAGGACATGGAAGATCCTAAAAAACAAATTCCAAAAGCTTTAATTATTGGTGGCCTTTTAATGGCTGTATTCTATGTACTTCCAGCAGCTGGATTTAATATTGCTTTATCTGCTGATACAGTTGCTAATTTAGATCCAGAAAACGTTGTTGAAGTATTAACTACTTTATTTGCAACAGTAGGAATTGGTAGTTCAATGATTAGAACACTTGTAATTATTGCTGGTGCAATGTTTATTTATACATTTATTGCAAATATTGCTTCATGGTCATTTGGAGTTAATGAAGTTGCAAGATATGCTGCTTTAGATGGTGGTATGCCAAAGATATTTACACCTGTTAATGAAGAAGGAGTTCCTTATATGGCTTCAATTATTAATGGTGTAGTAGCTTCAGTAATTGTTATTGGTGGAATTATTGCTAATAGCATTAATGAGGATTTTGGTGCTTCATTTAGCTTATTCTTCTGCTTAAGCTGGATTACTTTATTAATTGGTTATATACCTATGTTCCTTGCGTTCTTGAAATTAAGAAAAACGGATAAAAAAGCCAATAGACCTTATAAAGTTCCAGGTGGAGATGTAATGATTAAAGTAATGGCTATTGTACCATTTGTTATTTTAATCGCTGGTGTTTTATTTACACTATTTGGTGATTTCTCTATGGAATATATTATGGATAACAAACCATTATTTGCTGGAGTAATTTTATCATTTATTTGTGAAGAAATTTTAGTTGCACATATTGGTCATGAGAAAGAGGATAAAGAATGAAAAAATTAACAACAACCCCTAAACAAGATGGGTTTAGAATGCCTGGTGAATTTGAAAAACACGCTGGATGTTATATGATTTGGCCTGAACGACCAGATAACTGGAGACTTGGGGCTAAACCAGCACAGAAAGTTTTTGCTGAAGTAGCTAATACTATTGGTAAATATGAACCTATGACAATGATTGTTAGTAAAGCTCAGTATTCTAATGCTAGAGAAGTTTTAAACGATTACGTTAGAGTAGTTGAAATGGCTAATGATGATTCATGGGTTAGAGACTGCGGAGCCACTTTTGTTATTAATGACAAAGGTGAAACTCGTGGTGTAGATTGGGCTTTTAATGCTTGGGGTGGCCTAGTAGATGGGCTTTACTTCCCATGGGATTCTGACGATAAAATTGCAATGAAAATGTGCGAACTTGAAAGAGTTGATCGTTATAGATTAGATGATTTTGTTTTAGAAGGTGGTTCTATTCATGTCGATGGTGAAGGAACGGTTATGGTTACTGAGGAATGTCTTTTATCAGAAGGACGTAATCCAGAACTTTCTAAAGAAGAAATCGGTCAAAAATTATGTGAATATTTGAACTGTGAAAAAGTTTTATGGATACCTCGCGGTATTTACAATGATGAAACTAATGGTCACGTTGATAATATGTGTAATTTTGTAAAACCTGGCGAAGTACTTCTTGCATGGACGGATGATGAAAATGATCCTCAATATGAAAGAAGCGTTGAGGCCTATGAATATTTAAGTAATGAAACTGATGCAAAAGGTAGAAAACTTACTATTCATAAAATGTATACTCCTTCACCAATTTTGATAACTAAAGAAGAAAGTGAAGGTGTTGATTCAGTAGATGGCACTTTACCAAGAGAAGAAGGCGATAGGTTAGCTGCTAGCTATGTTAATTTCTATACAGGAAATGGGTTCATTGCTTTACCAGTATTTAATGATCCTAATGATGAAAAAGCAATTAAGCTTTTGGAAGAAGTTTTTCCTGACAGAAAAGTTGAGCCTATATATGCTCGTGAAATTTTACTTGGTGGAGGAAACATTCACTGTATTACACAACAATTACCAGAATAAAAGTTGGTTTTATACCAACTTTTTTTGTTCATCAAAAAGGAAATTTAATTTATTTTAATAATTATGTTATAATTATTTTAGAAAGTATGGTGATATTATGAGCAAAATAGTTATTGCTTTAGGTGGTAATGCTTTAGGTAATTCACAAAGTGAGCAATTAAGTTTACTTGAAGGGGTTGCTAAAATAATAGTGGATTTAGTTAAAGATGGTAACCAAATAGTCTTAACCCATGGCAATGGTCCGCAAGTTGGTCAAATATTTTTGGCTATGGATTATTCGGCTCATGGAGAGGTTAAAACTCCTGATATGCCTTTTCCAGAATGTGGGTCTATGAGTCAAGGTTATATTGGTTATCAGATGCAGCAATGTATTCAAGATGAACTTGAAAGACAAAAAATAAAAAAAGATTGTGCGACTTTAATTACACAAGTTTTAGTTGATCCAAATGATAGTGCTTTTGATAATCCGACTAAACCAATAGGTAAATTTTATACTAAAGAAGAAGCTTCAGAAATAGCTTCTGAAAAAGGATATACTTTTACGGAAGACGCTGGAAGAGGATATAGAAGAGTTGTTCCTTCACCAAAGCCTAAAGATATTTTAGAAAAAAGAGTTATTAAACAGCTTGTAGATAATGATGTTATTGTTATTGCTGTTGGTGGTGGCGGGATACCCGTAGTAAAAGAAGATAGAATAAAATTACTTGAAGGTGTTGAAGCGGTTATTGATAAAGACCGTTCAGCTTCATTACTTGCTAAAGAGCTTGATGCAGATATATTATTAATACTAACAGCTATCGATAAAGTTTGTATTAATTTTAATAAAGATAATCAAGAATCTTTAGATAAATTAACTGTAGAAGAAGCTAATAATTATATTAAAAATGAAGAATTTGCTAAAGGAAGTATGCTTCCTAAAATTGAGGCTTGTATTGATTTTGTTAAAGATAATCCTTCTAAAAAGGCTATAATAGGCTCTCTTGAAAAAGCTAGTGAAGCAATTAAGGGAACTTCTGGAACAGTAATTACTTATAAATAAAAAGAAACCTTCGGGTTTCTTTTATGTATTTGCAACTTGGGTAAAGGTGGCGTTTATATTTATTTTTCCGGTTCCACCGCCAACAGAGGCGGCAGTATCAGCAGCATTATTCATTTGTTCACCATTTCCCTCAAACCATTCAAAATATATTCTTAAATTAATTACTTTGTTTTGATCATTATAATTAACAGTACCAGTTAGATTATTAATTCCGCCACCTTGAACAGCTGTTACTGGGCCATTATTTATTTGGTAGCTACTTATAATTAAATCTTCGACATCTGTACTAACAGAAGATGTTATAGATATGTTGTAGCTAAAGGTTACATCAGTATTAGTCGCGTTTACTACAATATCAAAATATCCTTGACTACCAGGAGCAATTACACCTGAAGCAACAGTAGTACTATTTTCATAAACTGGATTTATCAATGATGACATTGTAGAACCTTCAGTTATATCTGAATTATTTAATAAAATTCGCCAGCAGGCAACTTCGAATTCAGCATCACCGGTTTTTGATTCAGTATATTTGGCATATGTTTGTTTTATTTGACCTATGCAGATAATTAAGGCAATAATAGCTATTAAAAATTTAAGTTTATTTTTAGTCATATATTACCTCCTTATCTTCATTTTTATTATATCATGGCTTATAAATAAAATACTTTTTTTTATATAAATGGTTGTAAATTTTGTGTAAATAGTTTTTCTTAAAAAAATGTTTTAATAATTTATAAGATGTGGTAAAATTATTAATAGAAGGTAGGCTGATATTATGTGGATTGTTTTTTTATCTTTAATAGCCATTATATGTTTTGCTTTGTTACTTATTATGCGAATACTTAAAAAGAAAAACACTATGAATAAGCCAAGCGGCGAATATAGAAAGAAAGATAACGATGTAGTTAGTAATTTAAAACCTAAAAAAGAGTCTATTTTTTCTAAACTCTTTTCAAAAAAAGAAAAACAAAAGGTAATTAGTCCACAACCTTTAAATAATATAACGCCTACTGAAAATAAAAAAACTGAGGAATCTCAGGAAATTGAAGTTTTAGAACTTTATCCTTCTGAGGAAGAAAAAATTGACGAAGTCAAAGATGATGTTTTGGATTTGGATGATTTATTTAAAACGATTTCAATGACGGCAATAAACAATGATTCTGAATTTGATTTTGGACTTAGACGAAGTGAGAAAAAATAATTATTTTAAAACGGTAAAATAATTATTTTTTTTATCCTAAAAATATGACATTTAGTTTACATTATATGGTGAAATATGGTAAAATTGTATTAAGAATAGGGAAGTGAAGTTATGGGTGCAGGAGAAGTAAAAGTAACAGCCAAATCATTAGAAAAAAGAAAGAAAAGACTTAAGTATACCAAGATAGTAGTTATCGTGGCTTTTTTGCTTCTTTTAATTTCATTTTTTATTTTATCAATTGTTTATAAAGGTGGCCGTTTTACTGTTACTTTAGACCCTAATTTTACTTTAAAAAGTGGTATTGTTTTGTTTGAAAGTAAAAATGATATAAATTATAGTAACAAGTTATATGCGAAAGAGATAGAGTTTATGGACAATATTTCTGGAGATTGGATTCCTCAAAACATCAACGATGAAAAAGATGGTAGTCATAATGGGGAAAATTATATTGCTTATACTTTTTATGTTGGTAATACTGGTGATCAACCAATTAATTATTGGTACCGAATTAAACTACTTGATGTCATTAAAAATGTTGATGAAGCGGTTAGAATTGTTATTTATGAAAATGGTCAGAAAACAGTTTATGCTAAAGCTAGTGATCTTACTGGCAACGCAGAACCTGATACAGAAAAATTTTATTCTAATAAATATGCGATGCTTAAACAAAGGAAACATTTAGCGCCTAAGGAAAATGATAAATTTACAGTGGTTATTTATTTAGAGGGAGATGACCCTGAATGTGTAGATGCAATAATAGGTGGAGAATTAAAATTAAAAATGGAAATAATGGAGGAACACATTGAAAACAAATCAAAGAAAGAATAAAAGGAGAAGAAAGTTATTAATCCCTCTATTTTTAAGTACTTTTTTCCTTTTAACGACAACTTATGCTTGGTTTTCGGCTAATAGAATGGTTTCGGTTGAGTCCCTTCAAGTTCATGTTCAAGCTGATGGCGGCCTTGAAGTTAGTACTAATGCGATAGACTGGAAACAAGTAGTAACGGTTCAGGATATTATGGATGCTAGAACTAAATATCCTAATAGTATTAATCAAATTCCTTATCAAATGTCACCAGTGTCTACGGGTGGAGGCATAGGAGAAGGAAAATTAGAATTATTCTTAGGTAATGCGACTAATGATCAAAGTAGTGATTTTATATTGGTAGCTAATAGAGAAATTGAAACTGAAAGTTTTGGTGAAGAAAGTGAAGGTTCTTTTGTAGCTTTTGATGTTTTCTTTAGAGTTAAATCAAGTAAGGAATTATATTTAGATGGAACTTCTAAAATCGAATATACCGGCGATAGCCAGTCTGGTATAGAAAATGCGACAAGGATAGCTTTTTTGGTTGAAGGTTCTTCTGAAGATGTTCCAAATACTTCACAAAATCTAAGGGGAGCTACTACAGCTATTTTTTGGGAACCAAATTATGATGTTCATACAGAATATGGAGTAAATCATGCAAGTACAACGTATGGTCTTACGACGACACAAACGGGAGCAGCAATTTTACCTTATGACGGGGTAATTAGTAATATCCTTATGAGTGATAGTGTGCCCGTTTCTAGTGCTAATCAGGCTGGTTATCCTAGTTTTTTTAGAAGCATGAATATGAATATTGCGACTCCAAAAGCTGGAGGCCCTAACCAAAAAATATTGGACTTAGAACCAAGTGTTACTAAGGTTAGAATATATATGTGGATAGAAGGGCAAGATGTTGACTGCGAAGATTATGCTTCTTATGGTGATATAACTTTTGATTTAAAATTTACGACTAATCCAGCATAGGTTTATCGTTAAAAAATATAGTAATATTTAGAAGGATAGAGTAGGAGGTGATGTTATGGAAAAACTTAAAAATAATAAATTATTATTTATTTTTTTGTTTGTTTCTATTGCATTACTATCCTACGTTTTTATATCTTATGGACAGTTTGTAGCTACGGCTCCGGCTACTTCTAGAAGTGGTGTTAATGGGACAGTAGTTACAGTTGATGATGAAAAAGCAGATTTATATTATTATAATAGCTTAAATTATACAAAAACTAATGGTTCTTTACCAACAGGAGCCGATCAGAACATTTATAATACAAATAACATGGTTAAAGTAAAAATAAACTATTATGGTAGAGATTTTTATGATACTAACTTGGTTGGGACAGTTTCAACTACGGAAAACTATAATACATATATATACTATCATTGGTACCCAGTTGAAAATGGTAAAGTAAAAATTCCTTTAATCGATAATCCGTTTGCGAAAAGACCAACTGGTAAAGGTTTTAACAGTTGGATAAGTGATTCTCAAGGCGTTAGTGTTTATCTTGATAAAGATACTTATGAAAGATATGCTTTAGTAACACCAACTAGTAATGGGAATGGGTATGCTGATATAGAGGTATCTTTTTATGCTCACTGGATAAATGCTAAAGAGGGCAATACTTCTGAAGGGTGGTCTACTGTATTTGGCCGCTTTGATACTGGAGAATTACACGCTATTACAACAACACATCAAGTATGCGTTAGACCTACTTCTTTATCAGAAGTTGTTATGAATGGTTATTATTTAGCGGCTCATGCTAACAGATATAGTTATTATACTGGATATTATGTTAGTGGTGGTAGAATTCGTACAGCTAATAATAGGTATTGTAATACAAATGGTGGTTGTAATTATTGGACAGTTATTAGTAATGGGGCACTTTATAACAGTAATACTACTTATTATAGAGAAAATGATGCAGGTAACAATTTTACAGTTGCAACAGATGCTTATATTTTAGAACATGCTGCCGATGTTTGTCATGACGAAGATTTATATTCAAGTACTAGTGTTATGGCAGGATATTATACTCCAGCAGGTAATATAGCGAGATATGCTTCTATAGAAGGGTTATACGATGATGAGGGTTATATACAAAGTGGTACTTGTAATACTAATGGTGGTTGCAATGATTTATATAGATATCTTGATAAATATGATAGTAATGGAAATATCAATTATTTTCAAACGGGAAGAAGGTATTATTATTTAGCTACTAGAGATACTAATATTGCCCATTTAAATACTAGTAATTTAACATCTAACTGGGGGACAGGTAGTACTTATAATAAACCTTTTACTTTTACTGGAATACTTGCAAACGGTACACAATCAACTAACCGCTGGACTACAGGTGCCAGTATATCACTTGTTAATGATACGACTATTGAGCATATGACTATTAGTTCTGGTACTGATTATAGTTCTGCTGATATGAATAACAGTAGGTTACTAAATGCGACTTACCATAATTTAAAAGTCGGCCGTGGGTTAAGCAAATATAATGATTATGTTAATTTTAATGGACTTATTGGTGGAAATGCTTCTACAGGAAGTAGTAGTTCAAATACTAGATATAAATTAATTATCGAATCTGGATATTATAATAATACTTCAGTTACAGAACCGACCAACAGATATGATTATGACAATTTATATATACAGGCTGAAGCAATATTTGGCAATGATTTGGACCGAGTTAGAGAAAATAATGACAATTTAGAAGTTTATTATGAAGCTACAGCTTCATGGGCTGGAAACATTTATTCTGCTAATGATTCTGCGGTTATGCAAATTATAAAAAGTGGCAAATTTGGTACTAGTAAAGCTGATATGTATACTGGTGTATATGTTGGTGGTGTCCTTGATGGAACTTATAATGCAGCTAGAAGCGCTAAAATAGAGGGTGGCTGGATTTATAATTTGATAGGTGGTCCATTAACTTCTTCTTCTAGGCGTACGGTTAATGATACTTATATTTATATGACTGGCGGCGATGTTGATTTAATAGTTGGCGGAGCCGGTAGATCTTCAACTTATGGTAATAGAATTATTTCTGTTACTGGCGGAAATGTTAAATATAGTATTTTAGGTGGTTCTAACGGTAATATAAGTAATACTAGTGATGGTGATGGTACTTTATATGGTTCTAGTTTTATTTATGTTGGCGGAGACGCTGTTATAGGGGATACTACTTTAGCTAGTGGATCTAATATGTATGGTGTTAATCCAGGAAATGTATTTGGTAATGGTAATGGTAAAAGCGGATACTTAGGAATTGGATCTAACGATAATTCTTATATTGTCATTAATGAAAATTGTACTATTAATGACAGTATTTATGGCGGTGGAAATTACGGAGTTACGGGAGTTAGTAGTGGTAATTCTACAGCTGAATCTAAAATTACTATTTTAAATGGCTCTATACAAGGTAGTGTATATGGTGGTGGTAACCAAAACAAAGTAGAGGATTATAACGTTGCCACGAATGCTATTATTAATATGAGTGGTGGTACTGTATCTGGTAATGTTTATGGTGGTGCTAACACGTCAGGTATTGTTACCGGAGGTACTAGTGTAAATATTACTGGTGGTACAGTAACTGGTAGTGTATATGGTGGTGGTAAAGGTAGTAATACTTATGTAAAAAGAGCTTCTGATGTTACAATAGGAACGCTTAATACTACTGGACCTACTATTGGTAGTGTATATGGTGGTAGTGCTTTTGGTACAGTAAATTCGGCAAGTGTTACGACAACTGAAAGTACATATAAAACGACGGTTAATGTTAATTCTGGAACAATTACTAATGTATATGGCGGTGGTCAAGGTGATGCTACCCAAGAGCCTTGTGTTGCTGGAGATATTACGGTAAATATAAATGGCGGAACATCGACTAATGTTTTTGGTGGTAATAACGCTAAAGGAACGCCAGTTGGTGATGTAGTTGTTAATATTAATAATGGAACGGCTACTAATGTATATGGTGGAAATAACGTTGGTGGAACAACACCAATTACTCATGTTAATATGGCTGGTGGAACAGTTACAGCTTTATATGGCGGTGGTAAAGAAACTACTACTGCAACTACCAATGTCAATATTACTGGTGGAACAACAGCTAATGCTTATGGCGGCGGTCAAAGCGCTGATGTTACAACTAAAAGTAATATTACTTTAACTAGTGGTACAATAACAGAAGCAATATATGGTGGTTCTAATCAAACAGGAACGGTTAAAGAGTCTTTAGTAAATATTAATTCAAGCGTTCCTACAGTATATGGCGGAAATAATGCTGGAGGAACTACAACAACAAGTAATGTAAACATAAATTCCGGAACAATTACCACAGTTTATGGTGGCGGTAAAGAAGCAGCAACTGGGACAACTAACGTTGATATTACTGGTGGAACAACAGCTAATGCTTATGGCGGCGGTCAAAGCGCTGATGTTACAACTAAAAGTAATATTACTTTAACTAGCGGTACAATAACAGGGGCAATATATGGTGGATCTAATCAAAGAGGAACAGTTCAAGAATCCTTGGTAAATATTAATGCTAATGTTCCTACAGTTTATGGTGGAAATAACGCTGGAGGAACTACAACAACGACCAATGTAAATTTAAATTCAGGGTCAATTACTACTGCCTACGGTGGCGGTAATAATGCTCAAACTACTACTTCTAACATCACTTTAAGAGGAGCTACTGTTGGTTCATTATTTGGCGGTGGAAATAGTGCCGGTGTTGGAACGACTAATGTAAATTTATTAAGTGGCACAGCGACTGATGTCTATGGTGGTAGTAATTCAGCGGGAACAGTTACGCAGAGTAATGTTACGACAAATAACGCTTCTAATTTAACGGTAACATCAGTTTATGGTGGAAATAATGCTGGTGGAAAGACGGTTGATACAGCCTTAAATTTGGTTGGCGGAACATACACCAATATTTATGGTGGTGGAAACAATGCCGAAACGGATTATACAACTGTTTATGTAAATGGTATAAATGTTACTGGTGATTTCTTTGGCGGTGGAAATAGTGCAGCTGTAAATTATAACACTAATGTTAATTTTGTCTCATCGACAATTGCTGGTGATATATTTGGTGGCGGAAACCTAGGCGAGGTTTTAGGTAATTCTACTGTTAAAATTTCTGGATCCACAGTAAACGGTAGCGCTTATGCCGGAGGTAATGGTGTATCTGCTATTGTTTATGGAAATACTGATATAACGGTTCATAATAGTTCTACAGTAAATGAACATGTCTTTGGTGGTGGAAATGCGGCGAATACTGGTACGCAAAATAGCAATTCTTCTACCAGCCATGTTAACATTGCCGGGGCCACTATTCACGGTAATGTTTATGGTGGCGCTAATACGGCAGTTTTATATGGTACAGCAATTGTTAATGTTGGATATTCGGCTAATAATATAGTTCAATCTAATATTCAAATAGATGGAACAGTCTTTGGTGGAGGTGAAGCTAATGCTAGTGGATCACCTATATATGACTTTAACTTTATTGGTGTAACAAGGGCTATTGAAGTTAATATTGATGGAGCTGGATATAATAATTTTAATATTGATGGTTCAATATTTGGTAGTGGTAATGCGTCATCTACTTCTGGAACAAGCGTTATAAATATATCTAATTATGGAACTTTTACAAATTATAAAGAAAATGTATCTATACAAAGAACAGATACACTAACAATTAAAAATTCAGCAATAAAACTTGAGGGAGCAAAGGATAGAACTAATGAGTTTTCGGATGTTGAATTTACATTAAGCCGAATTGACAAACTTGTTTTGGCTAATGACAGTACATTATTCTTAGATGTTGGAGTAAACTTGTTAAAGAGTTTCTATAGTCAAAAAATAACTGGTAATACGGCGGAAAAAGCAAGTGCTAATATTACTGATTCTGGAAGTATGACGAGAAATGTTAATAACAGAATATATATGTACGAAGGAAAAAATTTGAATATTGCAACTAACGAACAAGCTTCGGCATATGGTAGAGTTAGCGGCATGACATTTTTTGGAATGTATAAAGTTGGTAGTAATGGTAGAGTTATTACAGCTTTATATGATAATGCTTATGGTAATGGTGATGAAGCAAGTAGTGTTTTATATGCGTTTACTTCTGGTAGTTATGTAGTTGGATCACATCATTCTAATCACAATATAAAAGTTGATGGATTTTATAGTAATTTTGCAGATAAGGATAACGATGGTCATATAAAAGTTGCATATATTGAACCAAGTCCACCTGAAGGAGAATTTTATAGATGGTTAATAGGGGAGCAAGTAGCAACTTATGATATAACTTTGACCGCATCAAAATATGCGACTTTAGGAACTTATGAACTTCCTCTTGATTATTCTAATAATCCAAATACGACTTTCCAAATTTTAGGTTTTAACTATGAAGATTTGGAAACTGGTTTTCAGCTTGTGGAAGAAAGCCAAATCCCTAGAGTAAATAATGAGGGAACAGCTGATACGAAAATGGGTCTTAAATTTGAACCTTCAAATACTGGATTTGTTACTTCTGGTTCTACATCATTTGTAACTAATAGTAGTAATCCAGTATTGGGTACGAAAAAATATACTTCTGAAAACTCAACGGCAGTTCCAAAATTACTTTTCTATTTTTATCACTCTAAAAACATTACTTTATCTAGGGAAATTGGGACAGTAATTATTTCGATGGAAACATCTACACCAATTGATGAACTTAATGATGAGGTAAACCGTGTTAATATTAATGTAAAACTTACTTCAGCTTTATATAATAACAATGATTATGAAGGTGCGATGACGTCTGGTGAAAAATATAACATGTTTGCTTCTAGCCCAACAAATATAAATACTAAATCAATGTTTAGTGCTTATTATTCATTATTTATGAATACTGAAAATTCATATTATAGAACAGGCTATCATCATTCGTTACTTTCAAATTATGTGTTCCCAGAAAACACTAAAATAACGATGTTAGATTTAATTGATAATGAGACTTATTATTATATCGTTGATAGTGCGACAGTTGCTAGAACAACTAGTGAATATAATTTAGATGGTGAATGTTATTATGAACTAGCTAATTTTATAAAAATGGGATCAACTAGTACTAATAACAATTATAATGAGAGTCAAAATGTGGCGAAGTATTATAATAGTACAGCGGGAACAGTAGAAGAAGAATTTATATTCATTGTCAATTTTGAGGATACGGAAATTGCTGGTAATCAGCTGAATAACACTTTGTTTATGGATCTTAGAAATGCGCAGAATAATACATTGATCAGTGTTTTAGGTATTCAGCGGTCAGCTCTTACTTATAATATGTATGCGAACAGTAATGCTGTTGTTGATATTAGTGGTAATCTGAGCGAAAATCCTGTTTATATCGGGGATACTGTTACTTTGAACTTGACAGGTAACTTTACACAACCAGTTGTAAACTCGCTTCCTGTTGTTGACACAAGTCACTTTAATAAAAAACCAGGTGTTAAACTAACGGTTTATAATTCAAGTGGTAATCAGCTTAATAACAGTAGTTTGCTTGGTTTATCTTATGAAGTTGATGGAATAACTTATTATCCACGAATGGATGGAAGTGTTAGAATTGCTTTAGCGGATAGGGTTGCCAACATATTTAAACGAATAAAAATAAATACACAAAATGTTAACTTGGTTTCAGGTAGTTATACCCTTAGAATCGAATCATTTACTTCACCTGATGGTATTTATTATGGACATGTGGCACAAGATACTTTAGATATTCCATTTACGGTAATTAATAGTACTTATGGATTAAAAGTTAAACTAACGGATAATGAAATGATGATTGATAAGACGATGGGATATACTTTGAATAATAACAATCTTTTGAATTTCTCAGTGGAATATAATTCAACTTTTGTAAATCCTAACATTCATGTTAAGCTTTATAGACGAGACTATGATCATGTTGATTCTTCAACTTATAGTGAAGTTGATTTAAGAAATTATATAACAAATGAGCTTGTTCCAATTAGCGGAATGACTAATGAATATATGTTTATCGATACACCAGTACATGGTATGACTAAAACCCTTTATTTAAAAACGTTACTTACTAGTGGAACGTATAAGTTTGTCTTTAGCTTATATGATGGTACGGCTTTTATTGGGGATATGTCACAATATATTATAATTAAATAGGAGGTATTAGTATGGAAGGAATAGAGACAAAAGAGCTAATTGATTATTATAAAAAACTTTTAGAATATTTGAAGCAACTTGATAATAAAAAGACAGAGATAAGTAATAATTTAGATGCTCCAGAAGAACCTATAGAAGAAAGTGCAGAGGAGGACACAGCTACCGATGATGCGGAAGAAAAAACATCAGAAAATAAAGAGGAATCTAAGGAAGAGAATGAAGATGTAATTAATCTTGATGAAGAAGAAGCAGAAAAGAGTGAGGAAAATGCTTGAAAAATTAGAAAAAGAAATAGAACTTACCGAAGAACTTTTAAATGGTCTTCCTGTTAACAACAAAAAAAATAAAGAAAGATTTATTAAAGAGATTTCTTTAGAAATGGATAGTTATCAGAAAAAAATAGATGATGTTAAAGCGGAACTTAAACGAAGATTGGAACCATTTGAAAATTTAAAATATGAAGAGATTCCTAATGATGATGTAGTTTTAAAAAATCTTTTAAAAGCACTTTCTTATACTAATACTTTAAGTACGGCGTATGAAAAACTTGATCTGGATAAAATTGTTTATCAACTTACGAATTATGGCGATGATGAGCTTATTAATAATAATATAAAGATTTTAAAAGCCATTAATATATTTAAGGCGGCTAATTGTCCACTTACAGTTAAAGATTTTACTTATACAAATGAAGTTTATGAATATATTCCAATATTTTTTGAAGAAGGACTTACTAATCAAAAAATTAAAGAAGCTTTTGATAATATTTATTGGAAGTGTCCTGATATTATTACAAGAGTAGAAATGAATATTAGATATTTATATTTAAAGAATAAAGTGCGCTGCGAAAAATATATTGAACTTGTAAATAAACAAGTCAAGGAAAGATTTACTAAGGCAGAAACTAGTATTTTAGATGATTATAATTATTTAAGAAGGAAACAAAATGATTTTTCTAGTAAGACTAATTTGATTTTGGATTTTTACAATCAAAATATAGATATTGAAGAATATACAGATGAAAAGATTAATGCTATAACGGCGAATTTGTTTAAAAATAATGATTATGACAATAGTAAAATAACAATTATAAAACAGTTATTAAATTCACTTAAAGAATATAAAAATTATTTAAAATATAAGGATTTAATCGATAAAGCTAAGGCATTATATAAAGAAGATATCGAAAAAGATTATATGAAGAAAACGCTTAAAAAAATTTCTGATTTGGAACATAAATTATTTAAGTTAAACAAGAAGGATGCTAGTAAAAACTCAAAAACTAGTACTTCTAAAGTCGAACCTGAAATAAATGCGAAAATAGCTGAAATTAAAGCTTTATATGATGAAGTTGATACTAACTTGTTTAAAGTATCTATAAAAGAGCATATAAGAGATAACTCAACGTTATTTAAAATATTATTATTAGTTTGTCAATATTATAAGATTTTAGCTGATTACTTTAAAGAAAAAGAAGAGGGCATAACTTATGATGAGATTGATAAACGAATTGATGAACTATTTAATTTTACAATGGATCCGGCTAATACATTAATAAACAATGTTACAATTTTAGAGGAGCGAGAACTTTCTGATATTGTGATAACAAATTATAAAATGCTTAACATTAATATTGAAGAATCGTTAGCAGATGAAAGCTCAATCGAAAGTTTGATTTCTGATTTAGAAAAAATTGTTACTAATTATCAAATGAAGATTATGGGTGTTCCAATTTCTAATCTTCGTGACGCTAAAATGATAAAGGCTGTGGATTTAAATTAGTGCTATGTAAATTTATTATTTTGTGGTAGAATTATGATAGAGGAGTGTGGATATGAAAAAGATTTTAAAAATTGTTTTAGGAATTATTGGGACAATTTATTTGGCTGTAATTTTATTCGCAACAGTTTGTTTACTTTGCTATAATCAATATAAAGTTACTCAAATAAATGACAAGACTTTTATTATTATCGATGATGAAAGTGATAAGTATAAAGATGGAGACTTAGTAATTTTTGTAAAGAATCCAGCTAAGGAAATAACTGCCGGTGATGAAATTTTCTTTTATGAAGTTACTAATGGTGAAGCTAAAGTAAATGTAGGAAAAGTTACAGAAGCTGTAGAAAATTCTGATGCTGAGGCAGCATTTAACATAAATGGTGCACATCTTGTTTCTAATGATTTAGTTATTGGTAAGACATCTACTGCCAAGGTATATCATAATGTGGGAAAAATACTATATGTATTTGAGTCACAATATGGATTTTTGATTTTGGTTATTTTACCAGCACTATTACTTTTCTTCTTTGCAATTTAT
Source organism: uncultured Muribaculaceae bacterium (assembly GCA_964553605.1). Taxonomy (GTDB): domain Bacteria; phylum Bacillota_I; class Bacilli_A; order RF39; family UBA660; genus Coprosoma. The sequence continues at coordinate 25,741 of CAZKKR010000017.1, forward strand.
AGATTTGTAAAAGAATTAAAGGCACCAAACACAGATGAAGAAGTTACTCAAAAACCGGCTCCAACTGTAGAACCTTTGCAGCAAGTAGAGCCAGCAGGACAAGAACAAGTGGCTGCTGATTTGCAAAGTAGTGCTGCTTTAGTAGAGGAAGTAAAACCAGCATCTCCAGTAACGGAAG
>CAZKKR010000018.1:0-25649 GCA_964553605.1 uncultured Muribaculaceae bacterium
AGCGATGAACGGAACTATAGGTGGCACTATAATTAGAATAATAAGTTTATTTATTTTTTCAATGATGCATATCAAAATGTGGGGACTTCTAATTGCCGTAAGTTTAAACATTATATATGTCACCATCCACCAAACAAAAGAAATAAAAAAAGCCTTAAAAAAAGCAAATAATAAATATTTGCTTAACGTTGAACATAATTTACAATAACAGAAACGTTTTTTACAATATTAGGTAAACTAGCGATATGCTCATTATACTTGGCAGTCACACTCAAATTAACAGATTTACCAGCATCTAAAGCGTCTCCCTCTTCAACACCACTTATATAAAATAATATTACATCATCATCATTATTTTCTGGAAGTACATAAATACTAGAAATTTTAGCATTCAAAGTACCACAGTTTTTAATAGTCAAATCATAAGTTATTTGATCACCAGGTTCTGTAAGAGTTACATGGAAAGTTGCTTTCGTTGAAGTATATGTAGGTGGAGTTATTTCACGTGCACTACCAATTTTACTTTTCTCATACATATCAGTAAACCTTATATCCCAAGAAGTACTATCATTTTCCTTAGTCTGCTTATCATATTTTGAACCATTGCCATTTGGACGATTATTATTATTATTATTATTATTGTTATTATTATTGTTGTTATTGTTATTGTTATTATTGTTATTGTTATTATTTTGATTAGGTTTCAATGTGTTATCGCTTAACTGCTTTTGAGCATTATTTGAAGCGACAGATTGTATGAATGAAGTATACCAAATCATTAATAAAGATCCAATAACAACAAGAACTACAACATATTTATTTGTTGTTTCCTTAGATGGTTTAATGTGACGTTTTTCGCCATTTTTTTCATGATTTTTTAAATTAGCTTCAGCTATTTTATTATCATCCAAAGATAAAACTTCAACTTCTTCTTTAGGTAAAGTACTATTTATACCGATAAATGCATCACGTAAATCAGCATTCGTTTTTGAAGAATCCATATTTAATCCATCAACATGTGCTCCGCCTAATACGTCATCGGATATTCCACCTGAACTAAGTGACTCTGAACTCATAAAAAATTCACTAGAAGGGTCAGTACAAATTTGAATATCCTGAGAAGAGATAGTCTGATTATCTTTTGTATTAAAAGACAAATCACTTACAGCTTCTTCTTCATCTATATCATCTAAAATATAGTTTGACAAGTTTTTATTAGGTTTATGATCAAATGGAAAAAATCTATTATCCATATCGCCACCCCTTACTATACAAAATCAGTATAACATAATCTATTTATTTAAGCAACAATATTATGTTCTAAAATTTACATTTTTTTCATATTTTTAAGTAAGGTGATACTGTGCAAAATATAAAAAATATTTTAAGGATTTCAGCTTATTTATTAATATATTTACTTATTTTTAATACCATAATTACAATACTAAATTATTTTAATATTTGTAATTATAAAATAGTAAATATCTTAAAAATTATTACTCCACTCTTTACTTTTATAATAGGTGGTTTCAAAATTGGAAAAATTTCAATCAAAAATGGTTGGTTAGAAGGAATAAAATTATCAGCTTTTACATCAACAATTTTACTTTTTATATCAATAATTTTTAATTTTTTTAAACCAGAATACTTAATTTATCTTTTAATTTTAATATTTGCCTGCACTCTTGGAAGTATGATTGGCATAAACAAAAAGAATACTTTAATCTAAGTATTCTTTTAAAAATTCTTCCTTATATTCTAAAAATTTATCTTCCTTTATAGCTTTTCTTATATTTTCCATTATTCTAATTAAAAATCTAATATTGTGAATAGAAAGTAATCTGCCACCCAAACCTTCTCCAGCTACAAATAAATGACGTAAATAAGCTTTAGAATAATTCTGACATGTATAACAATCACAATTTTCCTCAATTGGTGTAAAATCTTCTCTATATTTTAAATTGCGTAAATTTATTTTTCCATGACTTGTAAAAGCATTAGAATGTCTAGCAATTCGCGTTGGTAAAACACAATCAAACATATCTATACCACGAAGAACTCCTTCAAATAAATCTACTGGATCGCCTACTCCCATTAAATAACGAGGCTTATCTTCAGGTAAATATTTTACTGCCCAGTCTATCATGTTATACATTGTTTCCTTATCTTCTCCAACACTAGTACCGCCAATAGAATATCCATCAAAATTCATTTTAACAGTTTCCAAAGCACTATATTTTCTAAGATCCTCAAAAGCTCCACCTTGAACAATGCCAAATAAAGATTGATTTTCATTATTAAATACATCTTTCCCTCTTTTGGCCCATCTTAAAGTTCTTTCTGTGCTTTCTTTTGTATATTCATAAGTTGCTGGATAAGGAATGCATTCATCAAAACTCATCGCAATATCACTATCTAACTTATTTTGTATTTGAATGGAAAGTTCAGGCGTTAAAAATAAAGGCTTACCATCTATATGACTTTTAAAATGCACACCTTCTTCAGTAATATCTTTATTTTTGTTTTTAGCAAGTGAAAAAACTTGAAAACCACCACTATCAGTAAGAATTGGACCATCATAATTCATAAATTTATGAAGTCCTCCAGCTTTATCAACAATATCTTCTCCAGGACGCAACCACAAATGATACGTATTTGATAAAACAACCGCGCTACCTACAGCCTTAAGTTCTTCGGGTGTAAGCATCTTAACATTTGCAAGAGTTCCAACAGGCATAAACATCGGCGTGTCATATGTCCCATAATTAGTAGTTAACTTACCAAGCCTTGCCCTACCATCATTTTTAATTAATTCATATTTTATTTTCATAAAAATCAGTCCTCGTATAAATGATAAATTAAAATAATACTTAAGTCAAGAAAAAATCAATGCTACATATATTTCTGCATTGATTTCATCATTTGATTAACTTGCTTCTGACTAGGAGTTCTTCCCATCCCCGCCATCATTGCTTTTATCATTTTTTCATTAATAGGTGGATTTTCTTTTAATTGTTTTTTAGTAAGCTTTCGCGCAATTAAAAACCCAACAATTACTCCAACTACTAATCCAATTAATACTTTTAATATATCTAAAAATAATGCCATAAATAACCTCCTAAAAATATTTTACTAAAAAATAGTACTAATTACAAGTTAATTATATGCATATATTTTTAAATTAAGCACGTTCCGAGATAATTTCTTGGTTTTTGGGAGCACTATGACTAGCATTAACGTTATTAATACCCGTTAAATAACTCACCCCCAATATCATAACAGTTAACGCGATAATAGATTTGCTTCTTAACATTTCCATAATCTTACCTCCTTACATTTTAAGTTTAACACGAACATATTTTCGTGTCAATACTTTTTTCAAACAAATGTTTGACTTTTTACAAAATTTGTGTTAAGATGTGTACAGAATATTTAAGGAGGAAAAAATGGAAAAATTAACGCGAAGACAAAATGACGTTTTAAACTTTGTCAAAAGCTATATTGTTTCACATGGATATCCACCAACTGTAAGGGAAATTGGTAAAGCCCTAAACATTTCATCACCAGCTACCATTCATGCCCATCTTGCAAATTTGGAAAGCAAAGGTTTCATAAAAAAAGAAGGTTCTAAAAATAGAGCCATCGAACTTCTAGTTAAAAATGAATTTGAGCCAGAAAATGAACTAGTTACTGAAGTCCCTCTACTTGGTAAAATTACAGCCGGCAGCCCTATTGAAGCAATTGAAATGCCAGATGAGTATTTTGCTTTACCAAGCTACCTACTCCCAAAAGGAAAAGAAGTGTTTACCTTAAAAGTTGAAGGAACAAGTATGATAAATGCTGGAATACTTGATGGAGATATAGTCATTGTTGAAAGACAAAGCAACGCCAGAAATGGTGAAATAGTAGTTGCCATGACTGATGAAAATGAAGTAACGCTTAAAACCTTTTATAAAGAAAAAAATCATTTTCGTCTTCAACCAGAAAATGACACTATGGATCCTATTATTTTAGATAATGTTGTAATTTTAGGAAAAGCTATTGGATTATATAGAAAAATATAAAAGCCTCAATTAAGAGGTTTTTTATTTTATATAATAAGTGTTAGACATTAAAAATTCATCATTTATATAAACTGCCGCAATAACGCTACCACTATTAACATCCAAATTCATAATTTGATTACACTCTGTAAATGATAATCCACCATCCAAACTATATTTATATATATAATCATCATCTTTAGGAAAAATAATTTCTAAGTTATTATCATAATTAAATTTAATCCCATCCACTACTTTAATTAATCGTTTCTTAGTATTTATATTATTAAAAGGGTCTATAGCTTTACAAGAAATTACATAATTTCCAGGAAGTGTCCCTAATGAATTTTCACAGGAAACATTAACTTTTCCAGAATTATCGTAAGCCATAACACCATCATTTACATCATAAATACTAGCTTCCAAATCAGTTATTTCTTTAGTTTCAATATCATTAAACTTTGGCTTTTCACGGTCACATACAATAACTGTACGATTAACTACTTTATTACCATATTCATATTGCACTAAATAATCACCACTATATCTAGTATCAACACTAAAAACTTGTTCATCATTTTTATAATACGTTATTGTAACATCATCAGAAACTTTTTTTCCATTATCATATATAATTGCCGAAGGCTCTACATATGCCTCTCCTAAAGAAACATACGTTAAATAATCACCATTCATTATAATATTAATACCAGATTCTTTTATTTTTTCATACGGTTCATATGCTTTTTTTTCATTAAAAAACCTAATTATTAAATAAAGTGAAATAATTATAAAAATAACAATTACAAAAAAGATAATTAAATGAAAAACTTTAAATTTTTTTGGCATATTATTCCTCTTTTAATTAGCACGTGTTTTTACACTATATTTATATTTCCAATGAATTGGATTTTCATTATATTTTCCAACATCTTCTCCATCCAATAAATTAATGTTATCTACTTCACAAACCATTTCCTCACTATCTTTCTTTTTAAATAATTCATGAGTACATTCCTTATACACACAAACATCTGAAATAACTAAGTCTGTTTTAGGATCTTTTATATTAGCAGGCAAAAACCCCGCTTCTTGTAAAGTAGTAACACTAATGCACGTAGGATGACTAGAATCATCAGAAACCGAATTTAATCCAGAAGGGTTCTCCGTATAATAATCTTTTAACCCTTTTATAACTTGATTTTTTTGTGTTTCTGAAAGGCCCTCTTTACCTTTATTTAATGCAACATCTATTACTGGTATTGTTATTAACGAAAGTATCGTCAAAACAACAATAACTCCTAATATTTCTATTAAAGTAAATCCTTTATTATTCATAATATCACCTAATTATAGTATACCAAGAATTAAATCAAAATAAAATAAAAAAGTAAAGGATTTACATCACTTTACTTCTGAAACATCAAAATCTTTTAAGCTTCCATCTTCAGAAACTATCTTGTTAACTTTATCTTCGACTTTTTTAAGTTCATCGTCACATTCTTTAACTAATTTCATTGCCTCTGTATATTTTTTTATAGATTCATCTAGTGGTACATCGCCACTTTCCAAAGTCGTAATAATTTCTTCCAATAAAGAAAGCTTTTCTTCAAAGTTTTTTTCACTTTTAGCCATGATTTCCCTCCCTTGTTTCTAACACTTGTGCTTTTATATCGCCATCTGTTACTTTTATTAAAATCTTATCATCCTTTTTAACACGATTTATACTTTTTAATGACTCATCATTAAAATAAACAATACTATATCCTCTAGCTAAAACATTTAAAGGATTTAATAATTCTAATTTTTCAATTACACTTTTTATCATATTTTTTTTATCCTTATAAATCAGTTCTGGATTTGTTAAAAGGTAATTATTTTTAATCAAATTCAATTTCTCTTTTTTATTAGTAACATTCTTAATTAATAAATCATTAATCTTACTACTAATCAAGTCTAATTTTTGTTTTTTATTATCAAACATTATCATAGGATTTTTAATAACAAAAGAATTTTTAATTGAATCTAAAAATAATTTTTGATAATTAACTTTTTTAATAATACTCTCATTAAGTCTTATAACTAAATTATTAATATGACTTTTTAAATCCATCACATTAGGTACTGCAAGTTCAGCTGCTGCGGTTGGTGTTGGTGCCCTTAAATCAGCTACAAAATCAGCAATTGTAAAATCAACTTCATGACCTACTGCACTAATTATTGGAATTTCTGATTCGTAGATAGCTCTAGCCACAACTTCTTCATTAAAAGCCCATAAGTCCTCAATAGAACCGCCTCCGCGACCTACTATAAGAACATCAATGTCATAATTTTGGGCTCTTTTAATATTTTCAGCAATACTTTCCTTAGCATTTTCACCTTGAACTAAAGTTGGAAACAGGATGGTTTCTGTACTCGGAAAACGTCTTTTAATTGTTGTAATTATATCTCTAATTGCCGCACCAGTTGGCGCAGTTACAATCCCTACTTTTCTAGGAATTTTAGGAATCTTTTTCTTTTTACTTTCATCAAACAAGCCTTCGCTAGAAAGTTTTTTCTTTAATTGTTCAAAGGCAATATATAAATTACCAACACCATCTTCTAGCATCTCGTCAACATAAATTTGATAATTACCAGAAGCTTCATACACGCTAATTCTTCCAGTAACTAAAACTTTCATGCCATCTACTGGTTTAAATAAAATTTTAGAAGCATTTCCTCTAAACATAATCGCATTAATTTTACTATTTTCATCTTTCAAAGAAAAATAGAAATGTCCAGAAGTATGAGATTTAAAATTTGAAATTTCACCTTTCAAAAAAACAGTTTGTAAATTTTCATCACTATCAAACCTTGATTTTAAATAACGAGTAATCGCACTTATAGTTAAATATTTATCATTCATTAGTTTTCCTCTTTATTATGATAAACTTTATCTAAAACACCATTAATCATTTTTCTAACACTATCATCACTATATATTTTCGCAAGTTCAATAGCTTCATTAATTGCTACTACTGGCGGAGTATCAGTATACAAAAGTTCAAATATTCCCATACGAAGAATTGCAATATCAGTATTTCCTAAACGACCAATAGTCCATCCATCTAAATATTTATTAGCAACTTCATCTATCTCTTTTTTGTATGTAAGCACGCCATAAACAACTTCTTTAACAAACTCATTATCAATATCAACAACCTCATTGATAACATCTAATGGATCATATTTCATTTTATTTTTATCATAAACTTCCATCTGATATAAAATTGTCATACATTTTTTTCTAAGTTCACTTCGATTTGCCATATAACCACCACATATATTGTATCAAATCGTAGGTATTAAGTCCATAAAAAAAGCATACCAAATTAGTATCCTTTTTTTAAATATTTCTCTCCATAGCCTCTTTTTAAGTAAAAAATATACCAAAAATGTACATAAATAACTAAAATAATAAATAATGTCCATCCGATTATTGGTATTATTAAACTAACTATCCAAATATATGGGTACATATAATAATTATCAAATGGAACACCAAGTTTTTTACAAACACCGCATCCTATTTCAATATAAAAAATAAAAAACATTATTAATCCCGGAATTATCCCACAAATAAATGACAATATCCAAAAATACTTATTTGAATACCAGGCATTTTTATCATAAACATGAAGTTTTTTCCCAACATAAAATGTATACAAACCCAAAGTCAAAATATTTAATAATAAACAAACTGACCAATTATTTTTCTTAAGTATATTCATAAGCTAACAAAAAAAGATACTAACGATCTTTTATTGACAAGAACCCTCTCCAGGATGAGCACCTTCAACATACTCTTTATCTATTAACTTACAAGATGATTTAGTCATTGAATCCTGTACATAACCACCAAGTATTCTAACAACACTAACAACGATAACGCTGATTACCGCAATAATTAATAAATATTCTACAAGGGCTTGACCTTTATTATTCAACTTCATACTCTAGCCTCCAATTATTTCTATATACATTATAATTTACTTTTTGTAAAAAATCAAGTACTATTATTCATTTACAAACAAATATTAAAATGATATATTAAAATTGGTGATTTTATGAAAATAAAAGAAGCAAATTCCTTTATAGAAAAATTTAAAGGATTAATGTTCATAAAAGATTTTGATTACATATTAAAAATAAAATGTAATGGCATTCATACATTTTTTATGAAAACAAATATTGACGTAATATTAACCGATAAAAATGATAAAATATTATATATTTACCGAAACGTAAAACCGTGGAGAATAATCTTGCCAAAGAAGAATGTTACATACACATATGAAACAAAAGTTAACTATTTAAAAAATATAAAAGTGGGTGGCCAAATAAAAAAGTAGGAATACTCCTACTCTGGATAAACACTCACTTGTTTTTTATCTCTTCCTAAACGTTCGAATTTAACAATACCAGTTATTTTAGCAAATAAAGTATCATCTTTACCAATTCCTACATTAACGCCAGGATAAATTTTAGTTCCTCTTTGACGATATAAAATAGATCCACCACTAACAAGTTCGCCGTCAGCAGCCTTTGCTCCAAGTCTCTTAGATTCAGAATCTCTACCGTTTTTAGTTGAACCTTGACCTTTTTTATGGGCAAATAATTGAATATCTAATTTTAACATTGTCATAAACTACACCTCCTCGATTTGTATATTTTTCTTATACTGATTTCTTAATTCTTTTAACAAATTTATCATATTTAAAATTAAAGCATCGACTTCTTTAGAATGTTTTAAAATATCTATTTCCACTAAACCATCACCTTGGTTATATTTAATAGCGTCTTTATCGATACTAAGAATTCCATTTATACTAGTAATTACAATACTAGAAAGAGCCGCACATACAATATCTTTACCGTGTTCGCCAAACATCGCATGACCTTTAATTTCAATATGGTCTTTATTTATACTAATTTTTGTCATTATTTTACTAACTTTGTAATTTCAACCTTAGTATATGGTTGACGATGTCCTTGCGTTCTACGATATTTTTTCTTTTGTCTATATTTATAGACTTTTATTTTTTTACTCTTTCCTTGTTTTAATACTTTAGCTTCTACTTTAGCGCCTTTTACTAAAGGTGTTCCAGTAATGCCACCAATCATTAAAACTTCATCGAAAGTAACTGTAGAATCTACTGGTGCGTCTAACTTTTCAAGATATAAAACGCTGCCCTCTTCGACATAATATTGTTTACCGCCAGTACTAATTACTGCTTTCATATTAAACCTCCTTTATTAAACTAAGACTCGCCATAAAGGTAATATTTAAAATATTTTTCCAAACCTTTTCTGTGCGGTTGTAGAGGAGCTCTACACAATTTAAGATTTTACCATGTTTTCCCTCTAAAGTCAAACATTTTCTTTAATAAACTCCTTTCTGTAATATATTTTTTTCCATCATAAAAAACATGCCTATAATCTTTCTTCATTTTATTTAAATTTAACGATCTAATAATTTTAATCTTTTTAAAATTAAAATCATAAATATATCTTTCAAATAAGAACCTTTGACAAATGATATCATGATTTTTAAATTCGTCAATTACTTTAAATAATATAAATAGCAAAGCAAACATTAAAACTAAATTAAATTGTGTTTTAATTACAATAAAAAAAATAGTTAAAAAGGAAATATATAGCGTAATCAAATGACTTTTTTTAAAACATAAAAATTTATTAAATATAATATTTACAAACTTTGAACCATCAAGTGGTACTATAGGAAGTAAATTAAAAAATAAAATAGAATTACTTAAACTAAAAACTTCCTCGTTATTAAGAACAAAAACAAAAATAATTTGAAAAATAGGTCCAAATAATAATATTAAAAATTCTTCTTTTAAAGGTCTATTAATCTTCTCATTAAAAATAGTTAAAGCGCCAAAAGGAAGTATAATAATTTTATCTATATTCCACTTAAAAAATAATGCTAAAAAAACATGCCCACATTCGTGAACAATAATTATTAAACTAAAAAGTAAAAAGCTCTTAAAATTTCCCGTTAAAGCTACAATAAAAGCTGTAAAAAAATAAAAAGGATGAATCCTAAATATGTTTTTTATAGTCAATAAATTGCCCATCCTTAGTAAAAGCTAAAATAAAATTATCCCCATTTGCTTCGCCAACTATACCGCCTTTTTTTAAATAATCATACATTTCTACTTTGATTTCCTTTAAATTAGAATACCATATTTGGATTTCGTCTGATCCTTCTACAATAACCGTATTCCCATATCCTTCCTTTTCCCCGGTAAAAATAACAATTCCACTATCAAGTAAAGGGACCGCATAATTATCACTTACCTTAAGTTTAACACCATCTTTATATTTTTCGCTACTTTCATATTCAAGTTTTTCTGAAGAAACTAAAGCCTCATTACTATCTTTTGAAAAAGGCAAAACTTTACCAAAATATTTTTCATATAATTCATTTACTTTAGCAAACTTAAAATTATTTTGAAAAACATTTCTATAAACAAAACCCCTTATATTAGAATTTGATTTTAAAATAATCATACACACCAAAACAGCGATAACAAACAATAAAAAACGATTACAAAATTTTGAAAATTTATTATTTTTCATAAAATCACCTATAATAATATATTAAAATTATTATAATTTTAGAAGAAAAAAACTCATTTTATAATGAGTTAATAGTGTGAACTTTTTTTAATATTAAACCTATCACTAATATAATTAGTAATAGTTAGAAGTATAACCGCATAAATAATATTAAAAATTAAAGAACTATATATTCCCTTAAGAAGAATATGATAATCAAAAATAATATTACCAGTAATAAAAATTAAAATGTAAGAAACACTTCTAAATAAAATAATTAAAATAATAGTAATAAGCACTAAATTTAAATAATTATCAGATAAAACTAATGTAAGTTTAGTAATTATAAACGCCATGAATAAAAATAAAAAAGCATAAAAAACTAACGTATCAGTATATATCAAATCATAAGCTAAACCAAACAGAAATGTATATTTATAATAGTCTCTTTTATTCCCATTAAAATATGGATAAACAATTATCAAAGAAACTAATGAACAAAGTGGTAAAAACAAACTACCTATATGTAAAAGGTTAGAAATAATTCCATCTAATAAAAAGGAAAAAACTAAAATAAAGATTTTCATTTAGCTTCCCTCTTTAAAACCGTGACATAATCAATATCATCAAAATTAACTGATGAATTTACTTCTACCACTTTAGACAAATCAAAATTATCTTTAGTTATTTTTTTAACTTTACCGATTAATAACCCACTAGGAAATGTCGTTCCCATACCTGTAGTTACCACATCTGCGCCTTCTGGTATTTCTACATTTTGGCTAATACCTTCTACTGTATAAGTATTTGTTTTTGAGTCATATTTTGAAATCAATCCATAAACAAAGTCCCCATTAACCGCTATTTTAACACTTATTTTATTACTCATATTATCGTTTGAAAGAAGCTTAACAGTACTATAATGATTACTAACTTTAATAACTCTGCCAATAAGACCTTTTGATGTGACAACCGCCATATTTTTTAATATACCATCTTTTTTACCCTTATCGATAGTTATTTCATCAAACCAGTAACCGACATTTCTTGAAACAACAGTCGCATTACAAGCCACCTTATCACTAAGTAAATTGTTTAATTTTAAAGCCTCTTTCAATTTGTTTACTTCATTTTCTAAATTTTTATTGGAAGCTTTTACTTTATCCATTTCATCAGTTTTCTTTTTTATTTTCTCATATTTTTTATATATGTTATTTTTTTCATGAGCTTCATCTAACTTGTTTTTAACAGCCTTAAAAGGTGTGTTTACTATCTTTAAAACTGTTATTCCTGAATCCTTAATTATTCTTTCAGGAAAGCTTAAATTACGATCTTTCTTTAAAGAAATTGCTAAAATAATTAACGCTAATGCAATTACAACTATAACTAAAATTAATAAATAACGCTTATCAAATTGCTTTTTTTTATTAAACATGTAAATCACCTAATAAAATTATAATATAAAAATAAACTAAATTCTACCATTTTCTAAAAAACTATAATAATTTTCTTTAGAAATAATAATATGATCTAAAAGTTTTATTCCAAGTAAATTTCCTACTTCTTTTAATCTGTTTGTGACATCTATATCATCTCTGCTTGGATTTACATCACCACTAGGATGATTATGAACACATATTATATAGCATGCATTTAAATTATAAGCTTCTTTAAAAATGTCTCTCGGATGCACCAAAGAATGATTAACTGTTCCCATAAAAATAAGTTTATCTTTAATAATTCTTTTTTTAGCATCCAAATAAATACTATAAAATTCTTCTTGATTTATATTTACTCTATTTTTATAAAAATAGTAAACTTTTTTAGGATCATTTACTTTAATCTTATCAATAATTTCAATTTCACTATTCATTCTTATAGAAAGCTCAATTAAAGATAAAATTATGCATGCTTTTACTTTTCCTATTCCCTTAATACTTATTAAATCATGATAGGTTAAACTATATAATTTTTTAATATCACTAGCCTTGCTTAAAATTAAAGAAGCTAAATTTTTAACTGATATATCCTTAGTTCCAGAATTTAATAAAATAGAAAGTAATTCTTCATTACTTAAATTTTTAGCTCCAAAATTTATTAATCATTCTCGTGGTCTATCATTTACCGGTATTTTTTTAATTTTTATGTTTTCCATTTTCATACTCCTCATATTTAGAGAGTATTTGATTGCAAATTACTTTAATAGACTCCTTATCATCTGTTTTTGCTAAAATATTATCATATTCAGAAAGTATTTTAAAAAATTCACTATTACTAAACATTTCCTCTTTAATATAAGTATCATAACCTTTTTCTTTATAATAATTTTGAATTTTAATAGCATTATCCCTACTAGAACTAATCCCTATATAAGTATAATACATATTATCAGAAACATTATAAATATAACTAGTAAAATCTTTCATATTATTTTCCATATTTTCTTTATTAGAATATACTCCCCTTTGAACAAAATATAACTTACTAGCCATACCAGAAACCAAAACACCATCATATGCTTCATACTGATGAATAACAAAATATGCCATTAAAATACCTATACATAAAGAAATAGAAATAGGAAAAATATATTTTTTCATACTATCACCATAAATATTTTATAATCAAAAACCAAATAATTTTGTCGATATATTACCCTCTATAAAATATATACTTAAAAAAAAACATATTTCCTTTTTAAAAAAAGATTTATTTTAAATCTTTTTTAATTTGTCATTTATATCTTCATAATCTAATGCATTATCACTAGTAATTACCCTACCATCAATTTCAGTTTCTAAATCCTTTCTAGCCCTGCCAGCAATTTCCCCACAACGTTTTGCCACTTCAATATTTTCATTTAACCATCAGTTTTTTTCTTAGCAATTTCTCTAGTTGTAAGTTCACCTAAATCTGCAAGAGCAATTTCAATATCAACAACATCAGTTATACGATATTTACCATCCTTAGTATTAAATTTCAAATCGTTACAATTTATAACAGTTTCATTACCTTCATCTTTAGGTTCCTTTTTAAGCACTCCCCAATATGATTAGAAATTATTACTTTCTGATATAACACTTACTATATCAACCACACATATAAAATATTTAATAAAAAAAATCACTAATAAATAGTGATTTAAAAATTACTTCTTCTTCTAAGGAATGATGGTATTACTGTATCTTCATCATCAAGTCCAGCAATTGGGTCAACATCATCTGAAGCATCTTTATCCTTTTCCATATCAAATCCTGTAGCAATTACAGTAACAATGATTTCATCTGTAAAATTTTCATTAATAACTGCTCCAAATATCGTATTAATATCTGTGTTTGCTGATTTTCTAATAGCTTCAACGGCTTCCTCAACTTCAAATAAAGTTAAATTAGGTCCGCCAGTTACATTGATAATTGCATCTGTAGCTCCGTCAATACTAGTCTCTAAAAGAGGACTTAATACGGCTTGATTAGCAGCTTCTATAGCTCTATCTTCACCAACACCAGCACCAATACCAATTAAAGCATTACCACGTTTTTCCATAACTGTTTTAACATCAGCAAAATCCAAGTTAATAAGTCCTGGACAAGCAATTAAATCAGATATAGATTGAACACCACGTCTTAAAACATTATCTACCTCTTTAAATGATTCAAGTAGTGGAGTCGATTTGTCAATAATTTCTCTTAATCTATCATTTGGTACCACAATTAAAGTATCAACATGTTTTTTTAGTTCTTCAATACCAGCTAAAGCTTGATCCATTCTTTTCTTACCTTCAAATGAGAATGGTTTTGTAACAATACCAATTGTTAAAGCTCCGGCATTTTGAGCAATGTCAGCTATTACTGGAGCAGCTCCAGTTCCTGTTCCACCACCCATACCACATGTGATAAAAACCATGTCGGCACCTTTTAAAACTTCTTCAAGCTCAGCTTTAGATTCTAAAGCTGCTTCTTTACCAATTTGAGGATTTGCTCCAGCACCTAATCCATGAGTAAGTTCTGCACCAATTTGAATCTTCTTTTCTGCTAAAGAATTATTTAAAACTTGTGAATCAGTATTAGCAACGATAAACTCTACTCCTTCAACTGATTCCGTCATTCTATTTACGGCATTACAGCCGCCGCCACCTATTCCTATTACTTTTATTTTTGCAAGTTGATCCATTTCTAATCCCATCATTTGTAATTCCTCCTATTCGCCGAAAAAGTAACCAAATACTTTTCCTAAAACTGTCTCCTCACTATTATTTTTGTTTGGTGAAGAAAGCTTACCCATATCATCTTCACTAAGCATCGAATAATCCATTCCTTTTAATTTTAACGTGTTCAAGAAATAAATAATATTGCCGATTGCTGTACTGTATTTGTTATTTCTAAGACCGACTAATTTAACATCGCCTTTTTTAGCAGATAACATAACATCATTTAAAGCATACTCAAAATCATGCATATTACTTATCCCACCAGTTACTATTATATACTGAATTTGTTTATTTGTTAAGCCCCCTAGCTCATTTTTTGCTGCATTTAATATCTCAGTAATTCTTGAATTTGCTACCTCTGAAGCGTGATATTCACTTATTTTTACTGTTTTTCCTTCCACATTTTTAACTTCATAATAGTCTGTTTTACTAGCATTTTTCTTATGAGCTAAAGCAAAATTTTCTTTTATTTTTCTAGCATCTTCCATGCTTATATGGTACATATATGATAAATCTTTATCAATATCCTTACCACCAGAGCCAATAATTTTAGTACTAACCGGTATTCCTTTATTATATAAAGAAATTGTTGTCATATCACCACCGATATTAATAACCGCACTAATACTATCATCAATTTCTTTGTTTTTAAAACAATTAATGTCGCCAATACTTCCTAAAGAAATATCAGAAAGTTCAATACCTATACTTTCAATCACACTGGCAACAGAATAAACATTTTTTTTAGGTACTGTCACCATCATAGCTCTACCCATTAATGTTTGACCAGGAAAATTTTTAGGATCCTTAATTACTGTTTTACCATTGATTTTAAAATCAATAGGAACAACTGTAACAAATTCTTCATTTAAAGCAAGTTCTTTTTTAATACCAGCTTTATAAGAATTTATCATATCATTACCAGTTATCAAGTCAGATTCTACCTTACATTCTCCTTTTATAATTCTATAATCAGCAAAATGTGAAGGTACTGTTGCGATAACTTTCCTAATTCTAACTCCAAGCATAGCCTCTGTTTCTTTAAGTGCTTCTATAATGGCTTCTTTAGCTAAATTAGGTTCGGTAATTAATCCTTTTTTTATTCCTTTAGAAGGTACACTTGTAGCAGCAAGTAAATTTAAGTGATTATGATATAATTCTGTGACAACTACCTTAATAGAGTCACTACCAATATCAATACTCGCATATACATGCTCCATAAATTCACCTCCTACGGTCTACCATTAATTATACTATAATTTTACTAAAATGAAAAGCAATTGTAAAGTAAATTAACTTTTTTTATAAAAAAAGTTTATGAAATCATAAACTTTAACCCTTAACCTCAAAATATTCTCCAGAATCCAAATAAAGAATGCCTTTTTTATTATCAAATGATTTTATAATTTCTAAATATTTATCAACTTTATCAAATCTTTCTAAAGTTAAATAAACATAATTACCATCATTCATCGTAAGTAAAAATCTCTCATCATCAACTTCATTTGGATCATATTTTATTTCTGAAATTCTTTTAACTATATCATAATTGAGAGAAGCAATCTCATTTAAAAGCATTTCATATATTTTATCCGGAACATAATTTATAACTGTCGGTACAGGAAAATTATCATTAACCTCACTTTTATCAGTTAATATAGTTTTTTCTATAGGTAAATAATAAAACAATGGCAAATTTTCTGAAACATCTATTACTACTTTTTTTAAACCTTTTTTATAAACTTTAACCTTTTCAATATAAGGATCTTTTAATAGTTTTTTTCTTATACCATTAGATAAAGTTTTTAAACTACTAGGATAATTACTTAAACCGGCTTTTTCAATTATTTCATAATCACTATAAAGAATATTTCCTTTAACTACGACATTATTTATTTTAACATCAGTTAAAAAAGAAATTCCTAAAAGAATTAAAATAACTGTAATAACAAATTTTAACAATTTTTTCTTTTTTAATTTCCTTTTTTTTGCCATATGTTTCCACCTTTTTATTTTAAAATTTCTTGTTCAAGTATTAAATCGATATTATCTTCTTCTTTTATTTTTTTCTTTACTATTTCTATTAAATTAATAATATCAGAAGCTTTTGCTTTACCCCTATTAACAATAAAATTAGCATGCTTTAAAGAAACTTCGGCATCGCCTACTCTAGTACCTTTAAGACCAGCTTTTTCAATCAGCCTTCCAGCCGAATAACCTTCTCCATTTTTAAATACTGAGCCTGCTGAAGGATATTCTAAAGGTTGTTTAGCTTTTCTAGTTTCTATTATTTCTTTAATTTCTTTTAATATTGTATCTTTATCACCATGCTCTAAAGTAAATACAGCTTCTAAACAAATATAATTTTTATGTTTAAAAATAGAATCGCGGTAACTAGAATTTAACTCTTTCTTACTTAAAACTTTTACATTAAGTTCATCATCTAATATCGTAACTTCTTTTAAAATATCACTTATTTCCTTGCCATAAGCTCCCGCATTCATATAAACGGCTCCACCTATAGTGCCAGGAATTCCTGATGCGAATACTAAACCAGATAATCCTTTATTTGCACATTCCAAGGCAAACTTAGGAAGACTGTATCCAGCACCTACTTTTACAACATTATCATTAAACTCTATATTGTTAAAATATTTAAGATTTATTAAAACCCCATCATAACTTTCATCTAAAATTAAATTAGACCCATTACCAATAATTTTATATTTTTTACCACTAAGACTTTTTAAAACTTCTTTCAATTCTAAAACATCCTTTGGAAAAACAATCTCCTTAATAAATCCATCTAATTTATAAGTTGTATAATCTTTAATTAAAGCATTATTTATTTTTTCCATCTACTAAACCTTTCAAATTCTTATATATTACATAAGCACTATCTTTAACTTGTAACTTGCTTAAATTATTTTTCATATCATTTAATTTATTATCATCATTAATTAATTCATCAATTTTTTTAACTAAAATACCTTTTTCTAAATCTTTTTCTTCAATCATCACACCTGCATCTTTTTTAACTAAATCCAAAGCATTTATATATTGATGATTATTAGCTACAAAAGGTGAAGGAATTATAATTGAAGGAACTTTTAATGCGATAATTTCAGATAAAGTTGAAGCTCCAGCTCTCGTTACCATTAAATCTGTTTTTTTCATTATACTAGGTAAGCCTTCGTAAAAAGGTAATATTTTAACGTTATTAGGATATTTATTTTCCATTACCTTATCATAAGAGCCTTTACCTGTAATAAATAAAACTTCATAATCTTTTCCTTCAAATAAAGGTAACTCCTCTTTCATATAATTACTTACTCTACCTGCTCCTAAAGACCCCATAACAATTAAAACTAATTTTTTATTATCAGATAATCCCAAATCTTTTTTGCTAGCCTCTTTTTTCTTTAAAGCATCTTCAGAACAAGGATTACCAGTAAGTATTGTTTTATCTTTTGGAAGTAAATCTAAAGAAGAAGGAAAAGAAGCTCCAATTAAATCTGAATATTTAATTAAAAATTTATTGCTTTTTCCAGGCAAACTATTTTGCTCATGCAAAAATGTTTTATAGCCTAGTTTTTTCGCACTTACTATTACTGGAACTGTAACATAACCACCAACTCCAATAACAATATCAGGATTAAATTCCTTTATCATCTTTTTAGCATCACTAAAAGCTTTAAATAAACACTTAACTGTTTTAAAATTTTTAAATAAATTTTTTTTATTAAATCCATATATTTCAATAGACTTAAAAGGAATACCTTTTTCGGGAATAATATCCTTTTCCATTCTATTATGTGTTCCTATATATAAAAATTCACTATCAGGTTCCATTTCTTTTATTTTATTTATAATAGCAAGAGCTGGATAAATATGTCCCCCAGTACCTCCCGCACTAATTATTGCACGCATTATAATCACCTACACTTAATTATACCATAATTATTTAAATATTATGAAAAAAGGTACTAAAAGTACCTTTACTTGTCATATGTTTATATCTATACAAAAAATTGAAAAAATCTCTTTTTTGTGTTATTATGTATATAGATGAGGGAAACCTCATATAATAAAAAGGATACGTTTGACTGCTAGAATCAGACGTAATCCCTTATAGGATGCATCTGAAATCAACTATGTTGAAATCAGATGTTTTTTTCTATCTAAAAAACAAAATATACATAAGTATAAATATTATGATAAATAGAAGGAGTATAATGAAAAATAGAGATTTTTCTCTTTTAGTCACAATACCACCTCCCTTCTGGGCTGAAGGGAAAACATCTGACATATTTCAAACGTATCCAACTAAATTATAACATATCGTTATTTATGATATCAAGCGAATAATGACACATTTCCTGCATTAAATCTCATTTTTTATATTATAAATTAAGCTATTTTTATTTAAAAATTTATAACTAACAATCATAACTACAAAAATAGTAATAACCGATAAAATTAAACTAAAAAATAAAGTATCTAAATTTAAAATTATTTTATTAAAATCGAATATTTTTTTAATACCAGTATATAAATATTTATTAATTATAAATATAAAAGGAATAGAATAAAACCATCCTTTAAAACCTATTATTAAACTTTCTAAAAACAAACTAAAAATTATTTTTTTAGATTCTAAACCAAAGCTTTGAAAACTAGCTAATTCTCTACTTCTATAACTTATATTAATTGATATAGTATTTATAACCGCAGAAATCATAACTAAAAAAATAAAAAGAAGGATGCTATATAAAAAGATTTCTATTATTAAAACTAAATTATTTGTTATTTCTTTAGCTTTTTTAACATTAATATAAACTATATCAAGTTTATTTTTTTTAATTATTTTATCTAAATAACTGTCAATTCCTCTATAATCTGTTTTTAAATATAAATTATTTATATATTCTGGGCACACCTTATTAAAATTAATTTCATCTAAATTAATAACTAAATTATTAGAATCTTTAAATCCAAAAGGTATTTTATTTGTTAATGAAAGATTACTTATCTTTATATCATCAAAATTAATTTCCTTTAAGTTTTTAAAACGATTATAATTTAAATGTGTTAATCTATTATTTACTAAAGATACTTTATTAACTTTATTAATAATATTATTCCCGCCAATATCAGTAACAGTAGTATTAATGTTTTTTTTATAATCATTTATAAAATATTTTTTAGAAATATTAACATCCATATCACAAGATCTAAATATAATTTTTTGCTTAGAATCTAAATCATTAGATATTTTATTTAAATATTTACTATCACCATTTAAATTAATTTTTAAATCATATTCTGGCATAATTACAAATTTATTAATACAATTAAGTCCATATTTTAAAGTTAACGCAAATATGTTTATAGAAAAAACTAAAATAAAAACAGAAATAACTATACTTTTATACTTATTTTTACTTCTTAAATAGTTTATTTTAGTAAGCCATAAAACAAAGTTATCCGTAATTTTAACACTGACATTATTAATATCATCTTTTTTCCTAAAAAGATCCATAACATTATACTTTTTAATATTTCTTAATGGCAAAAATGAAGAAAAAAGAATAATCAAAAACATAAATAAAAAAGGAATAAAAATAAAAGGAAAATAAATTTTCAAAAATAATTTACCCCTAAAAATTTCATAAAGTAAATTATTAATGATTTTTAAAAAAATGCAATTTATAAAAAGAGAAAAAATAAAACCTATAATAAGACCGCAAAAACCAATTATTAAAGCTTCTTTAAAAAATAATTTATATAGTTCATTATTATTCATTCCAGCAAATTTAAATAAAACTATATCTTTTTTTCTATTATTTAAATTAGCCTCAAAAGAATTATAGATTATAAAAAATATAATAATGCTTAAAACAAACACCAAAAAATAAAGGATTTTTTTAAAAGTACTTAAAATATTTTTATTTTGTGAAAGTCCATATAAAGAAAGAAGGCTTTCGTTATAAGTTATACTAGTGCATTTTCCATCACATATTTTATTTGTATTTTCATATACTTTATATATATTTTTATAGGTAACATAATATCTTTTATTTTTGTATTTTTTACTTAAAATAAAATCATAATCATTAACTTCACCATTAATAATTACATGATAATCCCCTATTTCACTTTTAACCTCATTAAGTAAATATTCTCTTAAAGACGAAAATAATATTCCAACACTAATAAGTAAAATAGAACTTAAAATAATACCTATAATACTAAAAACATTTCTTTTTTTACTATTTAAAATATAACTATTTACGTATGTCATTTATAATCTTTCCGTCTTTCATAATTATATTTCGGTGGCACCTTCTAGCTAATAAATCATCATGTGTTACCATAACAATAGTCTGTTTAAATTTTTTATTATAAAATTCTAAAAGTCTCATAACTTTCATACTATTTTTACTATCTAAATTACCTGTTGGCTCGTCCGCAAATAATATTTTAGGTTTGTTTATTAAAGCTCTTCCAATAGCTACTCTTTGCTGAAGTCCGCCTGATAAATCATTAGGCATACTTTTTAATTTACTATTAATCCCTAAAATGCTGATAAGATTATTAAATCTTTTTTCACTAATAGTCCTCTTATCTAAAAATAAAGGAAGTAATATATTTTCTTTAACATTTAAATTAGGTATTAAATTATAAAACTGGTAAATAATTCCAATATTTTTTCTTCTAAAAATAGTTAAATCATCTAAAGATAATTTATAAATATTTTGATTATTAATAATAACCTCACCACTAGAAGGTTTATCTAATCCAGCAAGTAAATGAATTAAAGTACTTTTGCCACACCCACTCTTACCAGTAATACAAACAAATTCACCCTTATTAATACTAAAATTAATGTTTTTTAAAGCCAAAAATTCGTTTTCACCTTTACCATATTTTTTACTTAAATTATTTACCCTTAAAATTTCCAAAAAATCACCTTCTTTAACAAATAATACTTGAAAAAATATGAGGAATATGCTATAAACTATTTAGAGGGTGCCACCAGGCAAACCTCAATTTGGTTTAGCCTAGTTAATAGCTAGGTTTTTTTGTTTTTTTAGAGGTGTATCTTTTAGAATAACTAAAACGATAACAAGAATAATTAAGTATTCCATATTCCTCCATATGCATCACCCCCTTTAAAGAGGGTTACCTAGCTTGCGCCCTCATATATTAATATACTGGGCGCTTTTATCATTTCCTTTTAAAATAAAAAAACTTTATAAAAAATTATAAAGTTTAAATGATTAAACAATAATTAACTTGTTGTTAAAAGTTTTATATTTTTGGCACATTTTAAATCCTACAAATAGTATAGCTACACTAATTATCTCATTAATGATTAAACTTATCAGTTCGATTTCATCCCTAAGTAAAAAGGAACAACATCTAATACAACCAAATAAAAAACATATAACAAAAACTTGATCTAAGTTAGCATAGACGTTTTTTACATAAACATATATATTAATACACAAAAAGCTTTCAACAAGTTGCAAAGGAAAACCATTAATTCCTACACAACAATTTGCAACAAGACAACCAATTTTCCATATAGAATACAATAACAATAAATTCGGAATAATAGCATTTAAATACACCTTATAGTCAATTTTTCTAATTTTACAATAGCATAAAATAGAAATAATAGATAAAATCACACCACCATAAAACATATAACCAGAAAAAATGTTTATATAAGGTTTACTAAAACTTATATAAATATTTATCAATATACTAAGTAATTTGCAACCTAAAACAATAGTTGTTGATAACATCATGCAAATAATAATTGAATTTCTTCTTTCACCTTTGATACTTCGCAACTCAAAAAAAACAATACAATTGAAAACGATTAATCCAAATAATGTAATAATTAAATGTAGCATTAAGATCGAGATCCTTCTAAATCAGATAAGCCATCACCATCACCATAATTTACACTACAATTATCATCTATAGCACTAGCCTCACCATTAACTTCTTCTATGTCAATTTCTCCTGTTTCATTATTCTCCCATAATGTAACATAAAATTCTCTGTCGCTGTAATTAACTGCATAATACTTAAAAACAAATTGTCTAATAGATTTGTCATAATTAAATATATCAATTCTCTTATAGCCTCTAGAATAATACTTTATATCAGTAATAGTTTGCTTTCCATATTTGTCATATAAATAGTTCCCAACTATTTTTTCGGCTCTCATAATCTGTCGCTTACTACGTTGCATTTTATAAATATATAAGCCCATAATAATTAAAAAAATAAGCAATATAATTGTAAATGAAATTTTTAATATTTTTTTAATCGCGTTCGCATCAATAAAAGATTTTCCACATTGACTACAAAAATTATCTGTTTTTTTTCTATTTTCAAAACCGCATCTTGGACATTTCATATTAACTACCCCAATCTATAAAACAATATATTAATCAATATTTATAAGTTCATATTTAGTAGATCCTAAGCCAAGTTCTTCAGCATATTCAGTTATATGCCTTCCTTCCTGCCTGTCTACTCTTTCCATCATTTTTGTATGACCTGGATCAGTAGAATTCCAAAGCATATCGATAAATGCTTGGTCATTAGCAACTGGATCTAAAGAAGCAATAATTCCTAAATCACCCATAACCGGATCTCCTTGATGAGCATCACAATCACAGTCTACTGAAATTGCATTCATAACTGTAATATAAATAATTTGTTTATCATTATCTTTTAGATAATCACTAACTGCTTTAGCTGCTTCGGCCATAGATTCTATAAAGTCTCTTTGCTCATATTTTGCGCTCCAGCACTTATCTGGATCATCAGTCTGACCACATGAATGAATATAAGCCTTACCATTTCTTGAAGCAATACCAATAGATTGATTTTTAAGATTAGCCCCAAAACCACCCATTGCATGACCTTTACCATGAGCTAAATTAATTATTGAATCATATTTTTCAAAATTCTTACCAACCAAATCATATTTTAAATGTTTACCATTTAAAACAGGAATTTTAAATTCACCGTCACCGTCCATAATATCAACATCAGCAAAAGAAGTAAATCCATGATCTTCTGCTACTTTTAAATGTTCTTCCGCTGTATTTCTTTTACCAGGATAAGCAGTATTACATTCAATAATAGTTCCATTTAATTTCTGAACAAATGGACCAATTAAATCTGCTTTTAAATAACCCTTAGAGCCAGCTTCTCCAGTAGAAACTTTAACACCAATTTTGCCTTTTAATCCTACTCCTAAAGCCTCATAAATTTTCATTAAACTTTGAGGAGTAATTTCTTTTGTAAAATATACTTTTGACATAATTATCAACCCTTTCACTTTAATATTAACATAAACTTTTAAAAAAATAAATATTATTTATATTCATCTAAAAAGCTTTTATAATTTCCATCTTTCTTTATTCCTAGTACGCAATTTAAATTAACATTATCCAAAGCTTTAAATATATTATAATCGATATCATTATTACTTTTTTGTAATTCTTTAATTAATTTTTTCATTTCTTTTCTCTTACTATTTCCGTCATCTAAAGCATTTTTTTCTGTAAATTTACAAGCGCAATTTAAAAACTTAAGGTCATTATGTTTAGCCCAAGAAATGATTGAATTTTCTTTTATTAAATACATGGGCCTTATAAGCTCTAACCCAGGAAAATTTTCACTATAAAGTTTTGGCATCATCGTTTTAATTTCCGCTCCATAAAAAAGAGAAAGTAAAGTTGTTTCAATGACATCATCAAAATGATGACCCAAAGCTATTTTATTACATCCAAGTTCCTTTGCCTTATTATATAAATGTCCCCTGCGCATTCTTGCACACATATAACATGGATTTGTAGGATTAAGTTTATTTGCAACTTCAAAAATATCAGTATCAAATATCTGAACTTTCAAATTTAAAATTTTCGCATTTTTTATAATTAATTTTAAATTATCCTCACTATACCCAGGATTCATTATGACATATTCTATATCAAATTTAACTTTACCATGTTTTTGAAGTTCTTCCATACATTTAGCCAGCAAAAATGAATCTTTACCACCACTAATACATACCATAATTTTATCATTTTCATTTATTAAACTATAGTCTCTAACAGCTTTACTAAATTTACTCCATATATCTTTTCTATAAGTTTTAATAATACTTCTTTCTATTTCTTGATATTTTTCCATACATAACTCCCCACATAAGTATACCACGTTCAATAATAAAAAAATAGGTTTCCCTATTTTTCTTCACATGTACATTCACCATTACAAGTACATTCCTTACCTTCTTGACACCCGCAAGTGCATTCAGATGAACAATTACATGTTTTTTCTTCCATTTTTTTCCTCCTTCATTAATAACTTTATTTACTTCTTACATATAAATGCTTATCTTAAAAATAAAAAAAGAATTTCAACAAAACAATTATATCACATATAAATCATTTAAAAAGATAATCATAAAATATAAAAACCGTTTAAAAAAACGTTTTTTTAAATTATGCCTGTGAAAAAGAAGTCGAATAACTTTTCTTACAAACATTAATAGATAGTAATAGCTTACTAACTAATTAAATTATACTACAAAACATAATAAATATAAATAATTTTTATATATTTTTTAACTAGACAAAAATATTCCTATTAACACAATTAATAAAACTATAAAGATTATTACCCATGGTGCTATTAAAACAAATTGTAATAATTTTTTCTTTATTTCTGGCATAGAA
>CAZKKR010000019.1:0-25397 GCA_964553605.1 uncultured Muribaculaceae bacterium
ATGTTAAAAACATGATCACTGGTGCTGCTCAAATGGATGGTGCTATCTTAGTTATTGCTGCTACAGATGGACCTATGGCACAAACTCGTGAACACATCCTATTATCACGTCAAGTTGGAGTACCTCGTATGGTTGTATTCTTAAATAAATGTGATATGGTAGATGACGAAGAATTATTAGATTTAGTTGAAATGGAAGTAAGAGAACTTCTAACTGAATATGGTTATGATGGAGATAACACTCCAATCATCAGAGGTTCAGCTTTAAAAGCTCTAGAAGGAGACGCTGCTTATCAAGAAAGTATTGCTAAATTATTAGATGCTGTTGATGAATGGATTGAAACTCCAGAAAGAGATAATGATAAACCATTCTTAATGCCAATTGAGGATGTATTCACTATCACAGGTCGTGGAACAGTTGTTACAGGACGTGTTGAAAGAGGACAACTAAAACTTAATGAAGAAGTTGAAATCGTTGGATTAAAACCAACTAAGAAAACAGTTGTTACTGGAATCGAAATGTTCAGAAAACAATTAGACTTTACTGAAGCAGGAGACAATACTGGACTATTACTTCGTGGTATTAACCGTGAAGACGTTGAACGTGGTCAAGTTATTGCTAAACCAGGATCAGTTACTCCACATACTAAGTTTAAAGCACAAGTTTATGTTTTAACTAAAGAAGAAGGTGGAAGACATACTCCATTCTTCAGTAACTATCGTCCACAATTCTACTTCAGAACAACAGACGTAACTGGTGTTATCGAACTTCCAGAAGGAGTTGAAATGGTAATGCCTGGTGACAATGTTGAAATGACTGTAGAATTAATCGCACCAATCGCTATTGAAAATGGTACTAAATTCTCAATCCGTGAAGGTGGTAGAACAGTTGGTGCTGGTAACGTTTCAGAAGTTATTAAATAATTGACACACAATTGTAAAGAAGCATGTAAATGCTTCTTTTTTTAATTGTAAAAAACAAAAAAGGTGTTATAATATTATTGTAAGATAGGAGAGATAAAATGAAAAAATTAAATTTATTTGTAGTCATATTGTTAGCATTTATTATAAGTGTGCCAAATGCTATGGCAGCATCAGCCAACAAAAAAACATCATTAAGTTCATTTTCTGATGACAAAAATCCACTTTATTTATCAGATTATAGTAATGAATCAATCACGATAACACCACCAGAAGGAGCTGCAGTTAGTGAATGGCAAAATAGTGAGGGAAGAAAGTATAAACTAGTAAAAATACCAGAAAATAAAGTTAGTGCTAGTGGCACTTCCATAAAAATAACTTATCCAAAAGTTGGAACATATGAAGGAAAAGATATCGGATTAAAAGCAACATATACAGTATATAAGTATCGCGCAGGAGAAAACACTTCAATAGGAACGGAAGCAAATGGATACGTTGGAATTGTTGTTGCAATCCCATATAATTTTTCAGCAGTAGGAACTGGATTCTTTAATTCAGAATATGAAAAGATATCATATGATTTCTTCTACGTAAGTAACAATACATCAGTTGATGTAAAAAACACATATATGACATTTAATTCACTTAATTATTATGCAAGCATTGATAATAATGAAAGTATTTTCTTTGGTGAAGAAATGGCTAGTAGAATATCTAATGTATACACATATGAAAAAACCAACAATTTTAACATTTATCAAAACAATGGTACATCACCTTCAGGAATAGCTTATTCATTAGCTATATCTCCAATTTCTGAAGCTGGACCAACTCCACAAGATGATCCATTCTGTGATGCAGAAATCGGTAAAGAATGCTATTTATATAATTCAGCAAGTATAAAATATAATGGGAAATTAGAATATACCATTGGATCATATAATTCAACAACTGGATTACCAAATAGTGCGATATGGTATGAGCCATCATCTACAATTATGAATGGTGAAAAGCCAGAAGATCCAGTTAAATATATCAACAAAACAAACTCAAGAGTTAAAAAAGCGGAATATAAAATAGGTGACCAAGTAATTTTTGAAGTTGATCAAAAAGTAAACACTTTAAAAAAAGATATTTTAGTTAGATATAGCGCCTTTAAAATGGTTGACGAATTACCAGAAGAAGTAGATTACGTCAGTGCTAAACTATATGACAAAGATGGTAAAGAAGTAACTAAAGGAACTGCAACTTATGACAAATCATCTCATAAAGTAACTTGGACAGCAAACAGTGAATTTTTAACAACTATGCCATTAAAAGGTGAAACATATACATTAAAAGTAACTGCTAAAGTAAACAGTAACATGAAAGATGTTGCCACTAATAAAGCATATTCAATAATAAATAATTATGAAACAAGAAAAGATTATGCAACAATTTATACAAATAAAGAAACTGTGACAGTTGTAACTGTACCACCAACCAAAGCTAATGCAATTTTAATAGGTGTTGGGGCTTCAGTATTAGTAATTGTTACTGGTATACTAATATATCTATATCATGGGAAAAAAAGTAGTGTAAAGAAATAAATACTACTTTTTTTTATTGCTTAAATATAAGAAATAGGGTATACTATAGTTAAAGTAGGATGATAATATGAAAATGAAGAAAGAATTATTAAAAATGCTTATAATTGTAATTACGGTTATCACCTGTTGTTCTCATGTATATGCAGCAGATCTTATAGTTTCAAATGATGGATTTGAAGCACTAGGGGAAAATGAAGTACAACTAATAAGCGAAAAATTAACAATTGAAAATGCCAAAAACCAAAACGGTTTAACTATTTCTGGCGATTTAGCTCTCATGAGAAACAAAGAATATACAGCAGAAGAAATAGCAAACGGCACATTTGATAGTGAGCGAAGTGACACAAACATTGTAAGTTATAACTCATTTATAAATAATGCCTATGTAATCGTCTACAACAAACCTCTAACAGCTGGTGAACATGCAATAAATGGGGAAGCCATTTTAAAATGGAAAGATGCTGCCTTCTTACAAGACGGGACCCTTTGCGATGTTACAATGACCATTAACAATTTTAAAATTAAGGTAAATAGAGATACGACTAAACCCATTGGAACAGTTCACGACACTAAAACATTTATCTGGATGGGGGCATATTACGCTAACCAAGAAGTTGAAGCAAATAGTTTAACTGAAGATGGTAAAATACAAATAGGCGATCTTGGCGTAGGTTATGACATAGAAATTAGCGTAACTGAAAGTGGTTCAAATAAAAAAATAGCAAAAAATATGGCGATTGGATTTAGTGATATTGACGTAACTGACCACTCATTAGGAACAATTGACAATGTTATTAGTCGATATGAAGTAAATGGTCTCCCTGCTCCTTATACTGAAAGTATAACACTAATTAATGGAATAAATGAAAAAGTTCATTTAACCAGCGACAGTGTATTAAGAGTTGCAAACACAGAAAATGGTATAAACACTAAATATTATGGTTCAGTATCAACTACTGGAGTTGACAAAGAAAAAACTTCTGGTTTTGTTCTTCTAGCAAATTCAGCCAGTTTTAAATATAGATGGACAGGCTCTGCCTGTGGAACAGGAATAAGCATAATTGATGTTAAAAAAGTAATAACATCAACTTCTGGAAATTTTAAAGACAACGTTAAAATAACAGCGACCGATAATGAAGTTTTATGGAAAGAAAATAAAAAAATTGTCATAACTCCAGATGATAACTATTATGTAAGCAAAATAACTATTGACGGAGAAGAAATCAGTTATGATAAACTTCCACTAGTAGAAGGAAAAAGAATATATACAAAAGATGATACAGCATATGAATTTACAGAATCAAACGGAATAGTTACATACATATTTAGTGAAGTTACCGAAGATCATAGTATAGATGTCCAGGTAGAAAAGAATGAATCAATTATAGTTATTGTTCCTCCAACTAAAGCTAATACAATATTTATAACAGTAGGAACTATAGTGTTAATTATTGCTGCTGGA
Organism: uncultured Muribaculaceae bacterium; assembly: GCA_964553605.1. Classification (GTDB taxonomy): domain Bacteria; phylum Bacillota_I; class Bacilli_A; order RF39; family UBA660; genus Coprosoma. The sequence goes on from CAZKKR010000019.1 coordinate 3,972, forward strand.
ACAATAATATATATAAATAAAAATAAAAATTAAAAGAACTTGATAAAATCAAGTTCTTATTTTTTGTTAAAAATTCCTGTTATACTAAATGAATTTTTATACATAAAGTATAGTGGATTATTCGTAATAAGTTCAAAATCACCAATATATTCGATTATATTAGAATGAAAACTCATTTTAAAGTCGTTAAGACCTTTGTATTTATTATTAATTTGATTTATATTACTAACTCCACCTAAGTTAAGCCTCTTATATCCTAATTTCGCATATCTACCTATTATTTTCCAAAATAGTAATTGTTTGCCACCAAATTTTTTAAATTTATTGTCATAGCCATCCATAACAACATAAACTTCATTTTGCCATTTAATTACTAAGGCAGAAGCAATAACAATACCATCAGGATTATCTTTTAAAAATGTTGTAGCTTCGGCAAGTTGATTTTTATATTTAACAACATTTTTATCAACTTCTAATTTCTTAGTTATAATTTTATCGTTATTTTTTCCTTCATTTATAAGTAGATTACTTAGCTCATTACTCTTACTTAAGTACTTACTATACTTATCTTGCGTATATTTTAAATACTCAGTAGTATCAATCTTACTATAATAAAAATCAATGAGATCATCTTTTTCAAAGAAATTATATAAATCTTTAAAATAATCTAAATCTCTCGGATATTTATTTTTAGTTTGTAAATATAATAGGTCTAAATCGTCTTTACTACCATGGTATACTTTTATTCCATCACGAGTAGCTTTTCTAATTTTATTTCGCGTGCTTTTATTCATATTACCAAATAATTGAACAAAATTTAAATCTAGGTTAACAATAGCTTCAAATCTAGGCTTCAAAGCCTCAAAATTATTATTATAACCTAAATGGAAATAACCCATTTTAGTAAGCCTTTGAAAAGTAACATCATATAAATTATTATTAAAGATTAAATGACCATTACTGTCATATACTTTTCTAATAACTAAAGGATTAACCTTTATAGCCACAATATCTTTTTTTCCCAAGAACTTTTTAAGTAATTTAGTAAATTCACTAACTAATTCCTCATCATTATAATTAATTAAAAATCCTCGTGGAACAAGTCCATATTTAAAACCATTTACTTTATGAACAAGGATTAAACCAGCAGCAACAATACTACTTCCATCGTAAAGACCAACAAACATTGATTCATAACCCTGTTCATGCATCGTAAAGGCATAATTAGTTGTTTGATAAATAGATGATAATTGAAAATTTTTAGTAAATTCTAAAAATTCTGCATTCGTAAGTAGTTTTATTTCCATAAACTGCCTCCTTGCCACTATTAATTATATCATATTTTATGTAACATTCTCAAGTAATTAAAACACTTATTTGACAAGAAAATAATTACATGTTATCATCAATGGAAAAAAGGAATGATTAGATGAAAAAGCTATTAGATAAAACCATAATAGGTTATAAAATAAATCATCCGGATGAAAAAACCGAAAAAGAGATAACCGATATAATTTTAGACGAAATTCAAAGTATAATTACTAAAAATAGAAAAGAAAATGACATTATATTTTCTTTGACCCAAAATAACTATTTTGCGGCTAAAATAAGAAAAGAAGTAATAAAAAAATCAGAGATTCAAACTCAAACAAAGGATATATTAAGTATTATATATGAAAACTATATTAATAATTTAGAAGATACAGATTATTTTAGATTTTCAAAGAAATATGCGGTTTTCGCAAAAGATAGTAGAGTAAGTATTATCGGTAATTTAAACTTGGAAGAATTAAGAGAAGTAAAACAATTAATTGAAAGTAAAAGCCAAGATAAAGATTTAAAATTTACGTACTATGAAACATACACTGAAGGAACATACAAAATTGATGATATTACTATTGAAATTGATTCAAAAGGAAACATAAAAGTAGATACTGAAAATGTCATATATGGTGAATTGACAAACCCAAATCATTTAACAGAAACTAAAAATTATCGGTATTTAATGTATGCCTTAACTCCATTATTAATCAAACTATTAAATGAAGATGATGAAAAAATAATAAAAGTTATTCAAAAAATAGATGACGAAGTACTTACAAAAACCGTAAATGAACTAGTAAAATCATACATCAAAAGTATTGATGTTACTGAAGTACTAAAAGGAAATGATTTTAAAATATCTTCAACCATTAAAGAAATTTTAACCAACACTAAAGCGTTGAAATTAATGGATGAAATAAGTGGAACTATATTAGAAGGAAGAATAAAATTAGCAACCAACCGCGGATATCAAACAAAAATGGATAAAAAACAACAAGATGCCATATTAAGTATAGCTAGAAATGAAAAATGTTTTTTAAATATGATAGCGGATGGTATGGGCGGAGCTGAAAATAGTGAGTGTGCGAGCGCTTTTCTTACTGAGGAAATAGAAAAATGGTTTAAAGCTTTACCAGATGAAATATTAGAAGATGTAGAAGCAGTTACTCAGTTATTAAAATATAAAGTATCACAAGTTGATAGTTTAATATATAAAAAATACAAAAAAAGCTACACAACCTTAGTTCTTGCACTTACATTAAACGATGTAACAGTAATTGCGAATATCGGCGACTCAACCGCCTACACATATGATAATGAAAAAGATTCATTAATTCAGTTAACCACTCTAGATTCAGACTCAAAAGATATGGATTATGAAGATGCTAGATTTAATATATATAATAACGTCGTAAACGCTGCAATAGGAGCTGGGTTTAATGATCCACTGCACATTAATATAATCAAAAATGAAGGGCAAAAAATTATTTTATCTAGTGATGGTATAACAGACTTAATAAGTGAAGAAAGATTTAAATCATATTTTATAAATGATACTATTCCAGAAAAAATGGTAGAAGATGCCTTAAGCAAAGAAGACACAGAATATCTATACAAAACTGAAGACAATATTTCTGTAATAACAATAGACCTGCCAAATAATAAAAATAAAGTAAAGAAACTAGGATAACCTAGTTTTTTTCATAATTATTAAAAAAATTAATATATTTATAATGGTGATTAATATGGACAAGATTGGCATACCTAGAAGTTTATTTTATTATTACTATGGTGATATATGGAAACTATTTTTTGAAAATTTAGAAATACCATATATTATAAGCCCAAACACCAATAAAGAAATAATGGATAAAGGCGGAAAAATTGCAAACGATGAAATGTGTTTAGCTTTTAAAAACTATTTAGGACACATTGATTATCTAAAAGATAAATGTGAATATATTTTAGTTCCAAGAATATGTAATTATAAATCAAATAATCAAACATGTACTAATTTTTTAGCAACCTATGACATCGTAAATAACTTATTTGATATTAATATCCTCCATTATAATATTGATTTAGAAAAAGGAGACACATTAAAAAAAGGATTATATAAAATAGGAAAAAAATTAGGAAAGACAAACAAAGAAATAAAAATAGCTTATAAAAAAACCATGTATCAATACAAACTAAAAACAAAGAAAAATGAAGAAATAAATGAAAATAAACTAAATAGTAAAAAAACAAAAATACTATTAATCTCACACCCATATAATACATATGATAATTTAATAGGTATGGACATTATAAAGTATTTAATTAAAGAAAATGTCGAAATAATTTATTCCGATAAATTTAATAAAAAAATAGCAAACAAACTAAGTAAAAAATTATCTAAAAATTTATATTTTAAATATAGTAAAGAAAGTATCGGATCTATTGAATACGCCAAAGATAAAATAGATGGAATCATTTTTATCTCATCATTTCCGTGTGGACCTGATAGTCTAGTAAATGAACTTATAATGCGAAAAATAAAAATTCCCCACATAAATATAATAATAGATAATAATTCATCTTTTACTGGAATTGAAACCAGATTAGAAAGTTTTTTAGATGTTATAAGGGGGAATATTCATGTATAAAATAGCTTTCCCGCAGATGGGTGATTATCACATTCCCGCTGAATACCTATTATCTAGAATATTAAATGCTAAAGTTATCAAAGCTCCTAAAATAACAAATAAAACAATTGAAATAGGAACAAAATATTCACCTGAATTTGTATGTACGCCATTTAAATATACTTTAGGAACTTTAATAGAGTGTCTGGATAAAGGAGCCGAAGTATTAATTCAAGCAGGTGGTGGATGTAGGTATGGATATTATCATGAACTTCAAGAAAAAATATTAAAAGATTTAGACTATGATTTTAAAATGATTAATTTTATTACCGAAGGAAAAACTAAAATAAAAAGAATCCATAAAATGCTAAAAGAAATAGATCCAAAATATAGCAAAATAAAAGCTATTTATTATGGCTTTATAACCATGAAAATGGTTAAATACATGGATAAAATAGATGATTATATAAGAGAAAATATTGGCTTTGAAATTAATAAAGGATCATTTGAAAGATTAAAAAATGAAATGCTTATAAAATTTAGTACAGTAAAAACATACCACGAATTAAAAGTACAATATAGAAATTATAAAAAAAGATTTGAAAGTATTAAAATATATAAACCAGATAATAGATTAAAAATAGGCATAATAGGAGAGCTATATACTATCATGGAGCCATTTGCTAACTACTTTTTAGAAAAAGAACTTGCTAGTCACAATATCGAAGTAAAAAGATTTACTAATGTTGACTATATATTTATAAGAAAAAGAAAAATAATGAAGAAATATTTAAAAGAAAATAAATATATTAAATATCCATGCGGAGCTGACGCTAGTGATAATGTAGCTAGAACTGAATATTTATGTAAAAATGGCTATGATGGAATAATCCATATAAAATCAGCTTTCTGTACACCAGAAATAGGTGCTATGCCTATAATTAATAAAGTCGCAAACATATATAACATTCCAGTAATATATTTTAGTTTTGATTCCCAAGTAAGCGAAACTGGAATAAAAACAAGATTAGAAGCTTTTTATGATATGTTAGAAATGAGGAAAAATAAATGAAAGAGTGCTTTCTAGGAGTCGATATCGGCTCAATATCAACTAAAGGAGTTATCATAGATGAAAGAAATAATATAATTACATCATCTTACATATGGACCGAAGGAAATCCCACAAAAGCTGTAAAAAAACTTATAAATATACTAAAAGAAAATATACCTAAAGATTATATATTAAAAGGTATTGGCACAACCGGTAGCGCAAGAAAACTAATAGGATTAATGTTAAATGCCAATGTTATAAAAAATGAAATAACGGCACATGCCATAGGTACATTATCATACCACCCAAACGTTAGAACAATATTAGAAATAGGTGGTCAAGATTCCAAAATAATATTAATTAAAAATGGAATAATAACAAATTACGCTATGAATACCCTATGTGCTGCTGGAACCGGAGCTTTTCTATCATCCCAAGCTAAAAGACTAGGAATTGATATTGAAGAATTTGGTAAAATTGCTTTAAAATCAAAAAATCCTGTCAAAATAGCTGCTAGATGCACCGTTTTTGCTGAATCAGACCTAGTTCACAAAGCTGGGGTAGGATATTCTAAAGAAGATATAATAGCTGGCCTATGCAAAAGTATTGTATTAAATTATTTAAATAATGTTGGAAAAGGCAAAAAAATAACCCCACCAATAGTTTTTCAAGGCGGAGTTTCCAAAAACGAAGGAGTAGTTAAATATTTTAAAGAAGTTTTAAAAGAAGACATCATTGTAGATGAAAATGGACATTTGATGGGAGCTATAGGAATAGCTATACTTGCTAAAAATAATAAAACCGGAAACAACTATTCACTAGAAGTAAGTAACATTAAATTTGAAACCAAAGCTCATGATTGCAGTGAATGTTCAAACAACTGCGAAATACTTAGAATTTTTAAAAATGGAAAACAGATAGATTCATGGGGTAGTAAATGCGGTAAATATTAATTCACTAATAAGTGAATTTTTAATTTTACGTAAAGTTAAACAAAATAAGATTAAAACAATTGAATAAAACATATATAAATATTATAATTAAAATGTAAGAATATTAAAGGAGGAAAACTATGAAAAAAAATACTATTATAGGAGTATTAATTATAATCATTATAATTTTAGGAGGTTCGATTTTTTATTTAAACACGAATAAAGAAAAAATAGGATGTAAAAACGTATGTCAAGAAACAAAGAATAGTGAAGATGTTCAAAAAGCTGAAAACATAAGCTTATTAAAAGGTAAATATAAATATAGTAAACATACTGGATCAAAAGCAGCAACTGGTGCAGAAATAGATTTAAATGTAGAAATAAACATTATTAATGATACAGAAATGACGATTTCATCAGATGATACACTAAGTGAAATAGAGACTACAAAAGGAACATATACCATAAATAATAACATATTAACATATGAAAGAGTTTATGTGAGTGAAGGAAATGAATGGACAAAATGCGGAGAAACTGAAAACAATAAGATAGTAGATTGTCATTCATACAAATTACTAAAACAAGAAAACTTTATAATTGATATGGCCAACAAGTCATTATATTCAACAAATTATGGTGGTGAAGGTGACGCATATATAGGACATGGACCACTAACATTAAAATATCAAGAGTAATCAAGATTAAAATAATTGAATAAAACATATATAAACATTATAATTAAAATGTAAGAATATCAAAGGAGGAAAAAATGAAAAAAAATATCGTTATAGTAACTTTAATTGCAGTTATTTTAATACTAGGAGGAAGCTTATTATATCTTAATATGAATAAAGATAAAATAGGATGTAAAAGTGCTTGCCAAAAACCAAAAGCTGAGGCGCAATACACAGTAGATAATATTAAAGGATTATATATTTTTAATAGCGATCCTGTTCATAGTGAAGAAGCTGATAGTGATGTTACAATTGCTTATCAACTATATTTATATGAAGATGGAACATTTAACTATTCATTAACGCAACCATATGGTGGACATATTGGTAATTATACAGTTAAAAATAATAGTATAGTATTAAATTATATGTTTGATACTTCATCAGATACATCACTTGAACATAGTTCAAAAACAAAGGTACTAACAATCAGTGAAAATGGTAGTTTAATTGATAGCGAAAATGAAGTATCAATAGTTAAAAGTTCAAAAATTACTTTAAATAAAGCTTCAAACGAAGAAGAAAAAGCATTTTTAAATAATCATGATTCAGTAAATAAAATGCTTACCGATTATAAAGTGACTAGTAAAATTAATTAAGTAAATCATAAGATTTACTTTTTTAATGATAAATAAAAAGTATTTGACATAAAATAAATAATAGTGTATAAATTAATTTGTGAAGGAGATGTTTCTGTGAGTAAAAAACTAGTTATCGTGGAGTCACCTACAAAAGTAAAATCAATTGGTAAATATTTAGGTAGTGATTATATAGTATCTTCAAGTAAAGGACATATTAGAGATTTATCAACTAAAGGAAAATATGGGTTAGGTGTTGATATTGAAGACAATTTCAAACCAGATTATAAGACAATTAAAGGTAAAAAATCAGTTATCGATGAGCTCAAAAAAGAGGCTAAAAAAGCTGACAAGGTATATCTTGCTACCGACTTAGATAGAGAAGGAGAAGCAATTGCTTGGCACCTATATGATGCCTTAGGCTTAAAAGATGATAACTATAGTAGAGTAGTATTTAACGAAATAACTAAAGATACAATTTTAAAGGCAATCAAAGACGAAAGAAAAATTGATAAAAATTTAGTTAATAGTCAGGAAACAAGAAGAATACTAGATAGAATTATTGGATTTAGATTATCAAAACTGATTCAATCTAAAACTGATGGTAGTAGTGCTGGCAGAGTGCAAAGTGTTGCTTTAAAATTAATTGTCGATAAAGAAAGAGAAATAAATGCTTTTAATCCTGAAGAATACTGGACTATAACAGCTGATTTTAAAGACTTTACAGCTGACTTATTTGAATATAAACATAAAAAAATAGAAGTAAAAACAGAGCTAGAAGCCGATGAAATATTAAGTAAACTATCTAAAGCTTTTGAAATTGAAAGTGTTGATAAAAAATTAAAAAACAAAACATCAAAGCCACCATTTACAACTAGTACTTTACAACAAGCAGCTTCAAATAAATTAAGATTTTCATCTAGAAAAACTATGCAAACAGCGCAAAAGCTATATGAAGGTATTGATTTAGAAAACGAAACAGTAGGTTTAATAACTTATATGCGTACAGATTCTATTAGATTATCAAATGAGTTTATCGCATCTACCTATAAATTTATTGAAACAAAATATGGAAAAGAATATACTGGACCAGTTAAAGTAAGTAAGAAAACGGAAAATGTTCAAGATGCTCACGAAGCAATTAGACCAACAAGTATAACTAGAACTCCAGAAAGCATAAAAAAATATTTATCAGATGATGAATATAAACTATATCGTATGATTTATTATAGAGCACTAGCAAGCATTATGGCTCCTGCTAAAGTAGAAGGAACAACCGTTATTTTAAATAATAATGACTATCAGTTTAAAGCAACCGGACAAATTATTATCTTTGATGGTTATTTAAAAGTATTTAGTGAATATGAAGAAACTAATGACATAATTCTTCCACCATTTGATGAATATAATTCAAAAATAATAGTATCAAATGATATAACTAAAAAACAGCACTTCACCGAACCACCAGCTAGATACACTGAAGCAAAACTAATTAAGGAAATGGATGAATTAGGTATTGGTAGACCATCTACATATGCTACTATAATTGATAATATTAAAAAAAGAGGATATGTCAATTTAGTTGAAAGAAAATTTGTACCAACAGAAATTGGTTTTGAAGTAACTGATAAACTTCAAGAATTTTTTAGCCACATAATAAATGTTAAATATACCGCTGACATGGAAACAGATTTAGATAAAATAGCTGAAGGTAAAGAAATATGGTATGAAGTTTTAAAAGAATTTTATAAAGAATTTGAACCATCAGTAAAAGATGCCTTCGATAAAATGCCTAAAAAAGAAGCTGAAGAAACCGGAGAAACGTGTCCTAATTGCGGTCATCCGTTAGTTATTAGAAAAGGTAAATTTGGATCATTTACTGCCTGCAGTAATTTCCCAGAATGCAAATATATTAAACAAGAACCAAAAGAAGAAAAAGAAATATGTGCTTGTCCAAACTGTGATGGAAAAATAATTGAAAAGAAAACGAGAAAAGGAAAAACATTCTACGGATGTAATAATTATCCAAAATGTAAAACCGCATACTGGGATAAACCAACTGGTGAGAAATGTCCAAAATGCGAAAGCATGCTTACTGAAAAGAAAAATACAGTAAAATGTAGTAGCTGCGACTTCACTAAGTAGCAGCTTTTTAATTTGACATAACCAGAGAATAATGTATAATAACATAAAAAAAGAGGGATTATTATGTATGAAGATAAAAGGGCCAATAGATATTCATTAAAAATTGCTGACATGGATTTAAACGAAACAGTAATACCGATAAATTATAATGGAGAAACAAAAGAAAAAATGCCATTAACAGTAATCGATGACATGACAACAAAATTTGAAACAAAAGAAGATTTTAAAAAATTTTTAATGGATTTAGGATATGATTATGGTTATGTATTTATAGATTATCGGGCTAATGGTGAAAGACACATAATAGATGCAGCTTTTGGACCAGGATTAATTGCTAAAGAAAGCTCTTTTAGAGAAAAAGAGTTAAACAGGGGAAAAGAAGAGCCTAAAAGAAGTGAAAACATTATATTATTAGGCTATGAACTTATAGATATTGAAAGACATAATAGACAATTATGGAGTTATCTTCAAAAATACATGTGGAGAGATTTAAAAGCAGCCATTTCAACTTATAACCATATGCTTGATATCGAAGCTGAAGAAAGATATATACTAGAATATCAATATGATATCATGGAATATTTAAGTGATTATACAACATTTAGAAAAATAGTACTTGGAATAGAAAAATTTTATGAAAAAGAATATGAAGAAGATATAGTAGAAAAAAGCATAAAGCAAAAAGTTATGAAGAAAGGACGATAATATGGCACAAAAAGCAAGAGGAATTTATTCAATAATACATGTTTCAAAAGATGGACATGAAAGTGTTTTAAGATTAAAAACAGAAGATAAGTTAAAAGATAGGTTTCCATTAACTACTATTGATGCCCTAACAACAACCTGTGATAATATGGAAGAGTTTCTTATTTTAGCCAGAAAACTAAATAACCCAAAAAGAAATTCATATGATGATTGGTCTGATGGATACTGTTATATTAGATATAGAAATGAAGGGTTAAACAAAAGATTACCAATTGTTTTTAGTGATAACTTAGTTATAAGTGAATTATCTAAAAATTATGAGGGAAAAAGTGTTATGAAAGGTGAAAGAAATGTTACACTTTGGGCATATAAGGCTGCTGACATTATGAGAAACCACCCATTTCTATATACTTATTTAAGACATAATAATTATATTAATAGTTATCTAGCTATGCTTATTGAAGAATATGTGTTCTTTACTGGTGAAAATTATCAAAACCCTGATGAAGCTGACATTCGTTTAACTATGATCAAAACAAAATTAAGTGAATATAAAACTTTTAGAGATTTAGTTGTCGGAATAGATCAATATAAAAAAGAAAAAGAAGCACGTGAAGAAAGACAAAAAGAAATAGAAAGATTAAAAGCTGTAAGAGAAACATTAGTAGAAGAATTTATAGAACCAGAAATTGTTGAAAGAATTGAACCAGAAAAAGGAAGACAAATGAGTTTTTCTGATATCGGTTTTAAATTTTAGAAGTAATTATAATATTACTTCTTTTTTATGTTATAATTACTATAGGTGGTAATATGGAAAATCTTCAAAAATTTCTAAATTACTTAAAATATCAAAAAAATTTTTCAGATCATACGATAAAAAATTATGATATAGATATAAAAGCTTTTTACACATTCATAAAAAAACAAGATATAAATACGGAAAGCATAAGAAAATATTTAAAAGAATTATATGAAAAAAAATATACAAATAAAACCATATCAAGAAAAGTAAGCGCATTAAAAAGCTATTTTAAATACTTGGAAAGTGAAAACATTATAAAAGAAAATCCTATGAGCTTAATAAGTAATCCTAAAATAGAAAAAACTTTACCTAATTACTTAAACTATGATGATTTAGAAAAACTATTAAATTATCCAGATCAAGATAAAAAAGAAGGTTTAAGAGATGCCTTAATATTAGAAATGTTATATTCATTAGGATGTAGGGTTAGTGAGCTTGCTAATATAAAAGTAAAAGATATTGACATAAATGATAGAAAAATCTTAATATTAGGTAAAGGAAATAAAGAAAGATATGTTTTTTATGGCAGCAAATGCGAAACCTTATTAGAAAAATATTTAAAAAAAGAAATGCATGAATATTTACTTACTAATAAACACGGAAATAAACTAAATGAAAGAACAATCAGAAAAATAGTTGATGATAATGCTAGAAAAGCCGGACTAGAAGTTCACGTTACCCCGCACACTTTAAGACATACATATGCGACACATCTATTAAACGATGGGGCCGACTTAAAAAGCGTTAGTGACCTATTAGGGCATGAAAATTTATCAACTACGCAAATATACACTCACGTATCAAATGAAAGATTAAGAGAAGTCTATTTAAAAGCACATCCTAGAGCTAGAAAATAAAGGAGGGTCTATGGAAAAATTTGTTTACTCACTTGATGAAGAAATCGATAAAAAATTATTAGGGAAAAAAGGCGGCAATTTAAAGCAACTATATAACATGAATATTCCTGTACCAAATAGTATAATCATAACTACTAATGCCCATGAAGATTTTCGTGAAAACGGAAGAATAACAAGAGAGCTTGAAAAACAAATACTGGAATATTTAAAAACTATAGAAATCAAAAGCGGTAAAAAAATAGGGGACATTAATAATCCATTATTACTTTCAATAAGAGAAAGTACCAAAACTGAAACCTCTAAAACCGAAGCACTTATAAATATTGGATTAAACGATGATATAGCTGCTAACCTAGCTGTTGACGAAAAAACAGCCAAATTTATATATGATACATACCGTAAGCTAATCATGATGTATGCCCAAATAGTTAAAGGAAAAAATCCTTCACCATTTGAAATTTTAATGGAAAAGTATAAAGAAAAAAGAAATGTTAAAAATGACTATGAATTAACTGCCGAAGATTTATTTCAAATAACAAATGAATCAAAGAAAATATACCGTAAAATAACCGGCGAAAAATTTCCTAAAGACCCAGACCATCAATTACTTGAAGCTGTCAGAACAATATATAAAAACTGGAAAGATATAAATGTTGCAATAGTTGTTGAAGAGATGATATTTGCCAATCTTAACGATAATTCCTATATTGGGATAGCTTTTTCGAAGGACCCTAAAACAGGCGAAGATAAATTAACAGGAGCATTTTCTTACCAAGTACAAGAAAAAAACGATAATGTAAAATCAATTGATACCCTATTAGAAAAAGACATAGAAGTTTATCAAAAATTAGAAGAATATGCTAAAAAATTAGAAACCAAATACCAAGATATTATAAGGATAAGCTTTATTGTAGAAAATGGAAAACTATATGTGCTAGATTCTAAAAAAGCTAAAAAAACGACATTCGCCAATTTAAACTTTATCATTGAAAAAATAAATAATGAGGTAATTACCAAAGAAAAAGCCATTAAGATGATTAAACCAAACGAAATATTTTCACTAACATATGATAGTTTAAGTAATAAAAAAAATACGCCAATTGCCAGCGCTGAAAAAGCAGTTCCTGAAGCCATTACTGGAAAAATCTGCTTAGATTTTGAAAATGCCAGCAATGAAAAAAACATATTGATTAAAGAAAAATTAGTTCCTGAAGATATTAAATATATAAATAATATTGATAGTATTATAACTATAGAAAATAATGAGCTAAATGACTTAGTAGAAGAGATGGGTAAAATTCATATCAAAAATATCCAAAATATTAAAATAGATTTAAAAAACAGAATAGTAAAAATAGAAGATAAAATATTTGAAGAGGGTTCAGCCATAACTATTGACGGTAGTGAAGGGAAAATATATGAAGGAACTTTAGACATTCAAAAACCAATAACTAGTGCCAATTTAAATAAAATACTAAAGATAGCTAAAGAAATAAAAACTGTTAATATCATAACAAACGAAATACCAATAGAATCACTTACCGATGGAATCGGCATATTTAAAGTCGAAAATACTTTGTTTGACAAAGAAAAAATTCATTTTATAAGAAAAATATTATTATCAGAGACAGCTGAAGAAAAGGTAAGAGTATTAAAAGATTTATCTGTCATGCACATCAAAGATTTAGAAAAATTATTTAAAATATCTAATGAAAAAACCTTAACAATAAAACTTTTAGATATATATTTAAGAGAGTTTTTACCAAAGACAAATAAAGAAATATATGAATTAAGTGAAATTTTAAAAATTGATGTTTTAACCTTAAAAGAAAAATTAAAATCACTTGAAAAATATAATTCACTATTAGATTTAAAAGGAAGTGCGCTTGCTCTTGAGTATCCAGAAATTATTAAAATAGAAGCTGAAACTATATTTAAAGCTATGATAAATGTAAAAAAAGATGGATATAATATAAATCCAGAAATTATTTTACCAAAAGTAAATAGTGCCGAAGAATTAAAATATTTAAAAGAATTAATTAATGAAGTAAAAGAAACTATATTAAAAAATAGTTCTATCACATATAAAATTGGAACTATAATTGAAACACCACGTGATACAGTTATAGCATCTTCTTACGCCAAAGAAGTAGATATATTAATATTCGATACCGAAAAATTAACAGCTCTAGCATATGGCCCAGAGGAATTAAAAAAAGCATCTAAAGAACCGCTTGATATCCTTGATAAACAGGGTGTTGGAAGACTAATGAATGTTGTTAGCTCACTTTCATATAAATTAAATCCAGACATTAAAATAGGGGCCTTTGGAAGACAAAACGAAGATGAAGAAAGTATAACTTTCTTAAATAAAATAGGTGTTAAAAATCTATATGTACTGCCACATCAATTGCCAGTCACATTAATTGCGGCAGCTAGAAGTGAGATAAATGGAAATAGATGAAGTATTATTCCCAGATAGCCTTCCCAAGCTAGATTTACATGGATTTGATAGAGAGACAGCACGAATAGCCATAAATGATTTTATAGAAGATAACATTAAAATGGGAAATGAAATAATCACTATAATCCATGGTATAGGAACAGGCATTATAAAAGAAACAACACACAAAACACTCTCCACTAACAAAAACGTTTTAGATTTCAAAAGTTATTACAGTAATAGAGGCTGCACAATTGTTAAAATAAAATTGACAAAATAACATAATCGTGTTATCATATACCCCGTATTTCAAAGGGGGAGTACTTATGTATACTGAAACAAACGAAAGTCATCCTTATAGATCAATATTTTTAAAGATAATTTTAGTTGTAGTAGCTTTATTTATATTAATGTTACTTTTCCCAACTAAAGGCTTTGTAACAAATTATATTGATAAAAAATTAGGCACTTCAAAAAACGGTAATTTCAATAGTAATTTAATAGCTATGGCAACAGCTGGTAGTGGTTACTTTACTGAATCTAGATTACCACAAAAAACTGGTGAAGAAGCCAAAATGACTTTAAAAGAAATGTTAGATAAGAAAATGATAGTTAAACTTACTGACAGAGAAGGAATTGCTTGTAGTTCTAAAAAATCATATGTATTAGTAAAAAGAGAAAAAGAAGAATACACTATGAAAGTTAACTTATCATGTGCTGATAAAACTGACTATATTATGTTACATATGGGATTAGATGGCAAACAGTTTCCCAGTACCAGCACCGCAAGGTGCACATTCGTAAAAAATCTTGATGAAGCTTGGTCCTACGGAAATTGGTCAAACTGGAGTACCACGAAGCCAGAAGGAACAGGCATTCAAGTAGAAGAATCATCAAAAAGAGTAAAAACAGGAACAAAAGCATATACAAAAGATGAAACAGAAACAAGAAATGCAACAAAGTATATTTATAGTGATGGACGAGTATACTATGTATGTGCTAGTAAATATGATAACAAAGGGGTATATAAAGAACCAACAATATGTACAAAAACAACAAAAATATATTATGAAGATCCTGTTTATAAAACAGTTACTTATTATAGGTATCGTACTAAAACATTAAATAAAGGAAAAACCGAAACCAAAGAAGCTAACTGTGATGATAAAACATTAATAAACGAAGGGTACATCAAAGTAAAAGAAAACTAGATATAATATCTAGTTTTTTAACACTTCGTTTTAAATGTCAAAAATGCAAAGAACATGTCAAATTTAATCAAAAACATAGTTAACGTTTGATTTATAAAATTATATATGTTACTATAATAATAGGAAGATAGGCTAAAGAAGGGGAGACGCGACATGGAAGAAAAATACATGTTTGGTTACGAAAATGAAAATGAATTTAAAAAGCTTGAAAGTGCATTAAAAAAGTACAACATGCTTGCATTCAAAAAGCTTTATTTTGAATATTATCCTAAGCTAAAATCTGGGGAATTTTTAGGTGCCTTAGTTAGCAATGAAAATGGTGTTAAAAATTATGAAGTCAAACTTCCAACTGACGCCTTATTTGTTAAAGTTCATGGTGAGGTAAAATTACACTATAGAGTTAATGAAGGAACAAATAATATAACTTTAGTAACTTTATCACCAGAAGAAATATTAAGAGAAGGGCATAAATCTGAATTAGTAGCCTATAAAGGTGTAATGGTATCAAAAGAACACGAAGATAAAGATAAGTTTAAAATAAACTTACTTAATATGATTAATAAAAACGAATAAAAAAACATAAAATAATCTTGAAATAAAATATTTATTGTGATATTATATAGAAGTCAGCAAAAAAAGTCTGGACCCTTAGCTCAGTTGGTTAGAGCATCCGGCTCATAACCGGGCGGTCGATGGTTCGAGTCCATCAGGGTCCACCACTTAAATTGCGGGCGTGGCGAAATTGGTAGACGCACTAGACTTAGGATCTAGCGCCTTGCGGCATGGGGGTTCAAGTCCCTTCGCCCGCACCAAACTGATAAGAAAACCGAACTTTATATAGTTCGGTTTTTAATAACCAAGAAATTAATTTGACATGCCAAACTTTTAGCGTATAATAACACATTGAATAGAGGGAAAATAATGCTAGTATATAGAATATGTAATGAAAGAGAAATAACCCTAATTTTAAAAGAAAGATCTTGTGAAAATATTGGAAATTACTTCAGTAATAATCAGAACAAAAACACCCATAATTATAAGGAAAATAAAAGATATATACATTTTTTTAGAAACTATAGTGATATATTTTATTTTGATTTTATGGAAAACAAATATATATGTACATATGATATTCCAGATAAAATACTAAAGACTGGTGAGGGAAAAGGCTATTATCTTGATAGAATTATGTTTCAAAATGTCACCGAAGTTTTTGAATATGCGGTTGAAAGTAATTTAATAGACTTTGAGTATTTAAAACAAATAGATATGATAACAAGCATAGTCTCATTTGAAGAATATCTTTTCGGCGATTTTAAAAATAAAATTAGGGAAGTATATAGTAGAAAAAAAGAACCTCAAAAAACTTTAAATAAAATAAAATCAAGTAGACAGTAAAACCATTCATTTAAATGAGTGGTTTTTTACATATAATCTTTAAAAAAACATAAAAACAGTGTATAATTAAATTGAAAATAGAAAGAAGTAAAAGGAGTGAATTAAAATGAAAGATTTTAAATCTAAAAAAACCCTAATTATTATAGCTATTATAATAATAGGAATAATAAGTGGCTGCCTATTAATGACTAAAACCACAAATGGTAAATTATTTAGTAGTGAGCCAAAAGTAAAAATAACCAAAAATGAAACAAGTAAAATTGAGTACGAGGACTACAATAATGGTCTTGTTTCATTAAAAATTCCAAAAGGATGGAAAGTCGAAGTTGCCCCAACTGACTACATACACTATACCTTTAAAGCATATAATCCAGAAAACAAAAACTACATGTTTATTTTTAACTTAAAACAAGAAGGATTTTTAAAAACTGAAAAAGCAAGAAGTACATACGCTAAATATTATCCAGATGCTGTATTTTCAAAATTATCGCCAATAGATCCACAGACAACTGAAGCTTTTTATAAAGTTTGGAATAGTAATGCTAAACTAGCTAATGAAATAGATTTTAAAAGTGAATTTTTCCCATATTTTAATGATTTCAATATAATTGAAAATTTAGGAAATAGTATGCTAGGTGGCGATATTCTAAGAGCAACTTTTACTAATAATGAAGGAGTAAAAAATCAAGGATTGTTCACATCGAGTGTAAAATCAATTGGAACTTATTATATAAATACTGATATATGGAATTTATTCAGTGAAAAAGTTGATGTTTCACCATTAAATGTTTACAACATAATAATTATGAGTACTCCAGATGAAGAATTTAATAATTGGCAGCCTATCTTAGATCACTGTTTAAGTACCATAGAGTTTAGCGAAAAATTTATAAACGGATTTAATAGTGAAGAACAAACTTTAGTCTCTACTATAAAAGCTAATCAAAAAATATATGATCAAATATCAGATTCCATTATGTCATCTTGGGAAGCTAGAAATAATTCATATGACATTATAAGTCAAAAACAAAGTGATGCGACTTTGGGCTATGAAAGAGTTTATGATACTGATACAAACGAAATATATAAAGCCCAAAATGGTTTTATGGATCACTACGATGGAACCAAATATAAACCTATAACCGATGACATGTATAATCTTCCAACAGCAGGATATATAGAATAGGAGTGAAAAAAATGAATAAATATTTAAAAGAAATAATAATTGTTTTATTGCAAGTAATAACCTTTTACACATTACCACTTTATCCCCATGAATATCAAGTTATGGGATTAGTATTATTAATGATTTTTATAACGTTCGTTTTATCATTAGTAATGTCTTTAATATCAAACAAAAAAATAAAATACTTATATCCAGTAATAGTATCAGTTTTATTTATTCCAAGTATATTAATATATTATAATGAATCAGCCCTAATCTACACCGTGTGGTATCTAATAACTTCAGCTACAGGAATAGTTATCGGCATTATTATAAAGGAAATATATGAAACTAGAAGATCTAACAAGCATCATAAATAATTTTTCATATAATTCAGTAGTTATATTATCTTATTTTATAATATGTTTAATAGTACTAATATTAAATACGATTTTAAAAGGAAAAGTAAACAAATTTTTATCATTAAAAAAAGGAAGTCTATTAAATCCTATGACTTATATTAGATTAGTTACATCAGGTTTGTGTCATAGTAATTGGACCCATTTCCGAAATAATTTCATTATGATTCTACTAATTGGACCACTTCTAGAAGAAAAATATGGTAGTATTCAATTACTAGAAATGTTATTAATAACAACGGCCGTAAGTAGTCTAATCCACTTATTTATATACGATAGTAGTGCCATAGGGGCAAGCGACAACGTCTATATGTTAGTTGTTTTATGCTCCATTGTAAATATTACTGAAGGGAAAATACCAATAACCTTAATTTTAATTTTCTTATTCTATATTGCTGATGAAATTATAAAACAGTTTAAAGGCAAAAACGATGGCATCTCTCATGACAGTCACATCGTAGGGGCCATATGTGGATTTATATTTGGTTACTTTATATTTTAAAACAAATATGATATACTTTAGCTAGGAGGAATAGTATGTATTTAAACGAAAAAATAATTGTTGGAAAAAGCAAAGACAAAGAATTATCTATTTTGCCAAACATGGCCAATAGACATGGGATTATAACAGGGGCTAGTGGTACAGGAAAAACCGTTACTTCAAAAGTAATGGCTGAAAGTTTTTCTGATGCTGGTATTCCAGTATTTATGGCCGATGTTAAAGGTGACTTAAGTGGTACATGTTTAGAGGGAAAAACAAATGAGAAAATAGAGGAAAGAATCAAAGAACTTAAACTTAAAGATTTTGAATTCAAAAGTTTTCCTGTTAGATTCTGGGATATATATGGTGAAGGTGGTCACTCCATAAGAACAACTATATCAAGAGTGGGGCCAGACGTTCTTTCAATTATGTTAGGCCTTTCAGAAGTTCAAGAAGGTGTCTTAGATATTATCTTTAAAATAGCTGAGGATGAAAAACTACAACTATATGATTTAGATGATTTAAGAATGTTGCTCCAGCACGTAGGTGATAATAGAAAAGATTACATAACTAAATATGGAAATATTACTCCACAAAGTGTCGGCGTTATCCAAAGAAGCTTACTTGCTTTAGAAAAAGAAGGCGCTGATTACTTCTTTGGCAAACCAGATTTAGATATTAATGATTTCATGAAAACAGAGGATGGCAAAGGATATATTAATATCTTAGATGCTACTAAATTATTCCAAAATCCAGATCTGTATGCCGCATTCTTATTATGGCTTTTAGTAGAACTATTCCAAAACATGGAAGAAGTAGGAGATTTAGATAAACCAAAAATCGTCTTCTTCTTTGATGAAGCCCACTTATTATTTGAAAACATGCCAGAATATAGATTAAAGAAAATAAATCAAGTAGTTAGATTAATTAGATCAAGAGGAATTGGATTATATTTTGTAACCCATAATCCAACTGATATTCCAGATAATATACTTTCACAGTTAGGTAATAGAGTCCAGCACAACCTTCGTGCTTATACTCCAGCTGAACAAAAAGTTGTAAAAGCAGCTGCGCAAGCTTTTAGAGTAAATTCTAATTTCGATACTGAAAAAGCTATTTTAGAACTTGGAACAGGAGAAGCTTTAATTTCATTCCAAAATGAAAAAGGTGAACCAGAAATAGTTGAAAGAGCAACCATTTTACCACCACAAAGCGACATGGGAACGATCGATAATTTAACTAGAAATAGAATAATTAATAATAGTGAACTAGCTGGCAAATATGACGAAAAAGAAAATAGTGAGTCAGCATATGAAATTTTAGTTAAAGAAAGAGAAGAAAAAGAAGCAGCTAAAAAAGCTGAAGAAGAAAGAAAAGCTAAAGAAAAAGAAGAAAAAGAACTAGCTAAAAAGAAAAGAGAAGAAGAAAAAGAAGCCGCTAGACTTGCTAGACAAAAACAAAAAGAGTATGAAAATAGTCCTATGGGGCAAGCTAAAAAAATGGGTAAAAGAGTTATCCAAAATACAACATCTGGATTTATTAGAAGAATAGCTAATGCCATTGTAAAATCAGTATTAGGTAAAAAGAAATAAGGTGTTAAAAACACCTTATTATAATATAAAAATATAATATAATATGATATAATTAAATAGGTGATGAAAATGAAAATATATAATACACTAACTAGAAAAATAGAAGAGTTTATTCCAAATGAAGAAGGTAAAGTAAAATTTTATACTTGTGGACCTACTGTTTACCATTACCAGCACATAGGTAATATGCGCAACTACATAGGACACGATATTTTAGATAAGACTTTAAGATATTTGGGATATGATGTATATAGAGTTATGAATATAACTGATGTAGGACACCTAACTAGCGATTCTGATTCTGGTGACGATAAAATGGTCAAAAGCGCTAAAGCTCAAAATAAAACAGTTATGGACATTGCTAAATTTTATACCGATCAGTTTATGAATGATTTTAAACTTCTAAATAATAAAGTTCCAGAAGTAGTTGCTCCAGCCACTGATTATATAGATGATTATATAAAAATAATCCAAAAAATATTAGATAATGGTTATGCTTATATTGAAGGTGGAAATGTTTATTTTGATACTTCAAAATTAGATGATTATTATAAACTTACAAACCATAAAGAAGATGAAATGGTTGTTGGTATTAGAGAAGGCGTTGAATATGATAAAAATAAACATAATCAAGCGGACTTTGTTTTATGGTTTACTAAATCAAAATTTGAAGATCAAGAATTAAAATGGGAAAGCCCTTGGGGCTATGGATATCCAGGCTGGCACATTGAATGTACTGGAATAAATATCCACTACTGCGGAGAATATTTAGACATTCATGGTGGCGGAGTTGATAATATATTCCCGCATCATACTAATGAAATTGCCCAAAGCGAAGCATACTTAGGTCATAAATGGTGTAATTACTGGTTTCATAATGAACACCTAATGGATGAATCAGGTAAAATGAGTAAAAGTAAAGGAGCTATTTTAACTGTAACCTTATTAAAAGAAAAAGGC
>CAZKKR010000020.1:0-24764 GCA_964553605.1 uncultured Muribaculaceae bacterium
ATAATTAACTACAGAAATGTAGTTTTTTCTTCGTTTAAATTCGACTTACTTTTTGACAATCACCACAAGGATGCATCAATTTATGCATATGAATTATTTTTAAAAATGTAAAATATGATATAATATTTATAGGATGTGATGAAATTGAATAAATCAGATTATTATAATAAAGTTGATTTGATGAAGCTTAAAACAAAAACAAAAGAATTATTTAAAAAACAAATTGAATTATTTTATCAATATAATGGCAATAAAAATAAAACCAATTTTAATAACGATGAGGTTGTTTTAAGTCAGAATAATTTAATTCATGGAACTAGAGCAAATATTGAAACATTAGAGATTATAGCTAGTAACGGACTTATTGCAAGTGAATTTTATGATGAGTTTAATTCAAACAAGAAAAAACCATATGTTGTTGAAGCATGGGATATAAGGAAAGAGATAAAGTTATCTGATTGGATAAAAAAATATGCCGGAGTAACAATCAATTTTAAAAATAGAGAAGGAGAAGTATATAAAAGCGTAATTAGTGAATTTGATAACATTAAAAGTATTTTACAAAAAGAAACCGGGTATAGAGACTATATAATATATCAAAATCAAGAGCAAAGGTTTGTGCCAAATGATATAGTCGAAAATGAATCAACGGTAGCATTTATAATTGAATTTAATAATAATGATGAATTAATTAAGAATGATATTTTCAATGTGGATTTTGATGATGAAATAATTAAAGATATTCTTCCAGAATGGTTTTATGATAAGTATATGAAAAATAGGAATTTTGATAATTATGAAACCGGTCGAGAAAAAGCAATTATATTTGGTATACCAATATCAATGATTAAAGGAATAATAGTGTCAAGAAAAATAGAAAAAGATATATCAAGTATTAATAGAATTAAAGAATTATTTCCAAATTGTTATATATGCAATATAGATGGTAAATTAATGTCATAATATTAGATACAATTTATAATCTTTTTCATTATCTAAATCATGTGCAAAATTAACAATTACTAAAAAAACAATTACTTTATATATAAATCACTAAAAACATTATCACCTAAATAAATAAGAAAACACTAATTTATATGATATAATACAAACGGAGATGATTTTAATGACCATTGAAAGAAAAATTAGAATTAACAATAATGACTATCTTTTAGGATTTAAGCTAAAATACAATAACGAAGGTTTTTTAACTAAACTTGATGACAGCTACTTTGATTTAGGTGATTTAAGTATACTAATAGATTCTTTTGAGAAAAGCTATGATGCAAACATTAAATATGACCAAAACACAAAATATATGAATGATATTATATATTTATATGATAGATTTCCATTCATAAATTATATTAAAGATATATATTATGATAAACAAGGAAAAATAATTCAAATAGCACACATCGATAAAGATGAAATAATAGATTACATAAATTTAAATAAAATTGAAATAAACAAATGGGACAAAGATAGTTGCTTATGTCCTTTGATGTATAAATAATTTTTTTGTAACCTAAGATTGCTTTATGCAATCTTTTTTTATAGCTAAAATATATATTTAAATGCGAATATCGATAAAAAATATAATTTAAACAAAAATACAAACACAAAATAAATTAAAGAATATATTATAAATGTATATTTTAAAAACTTGATGGATATATTAAATATATAGAAATGTTGCCCGCTACTGCAATAGCGTTTAACATAGATGAGCACATGCTCAAAAAAACTCAAATTTTGAGTTTTTTTTATAAATTTTATTGACATTTAAAAACTGATGGATATAATACATAAAAAAACAAGGAGGAAGTCTATGACAAAAAAAATACAATATGCCGCAGTTCCAATAGAAAGTCTAGAAATAAATTCCTCCGCTAAAAAATTAAGCATAAAAACATTTAAACCAGTTTTCAAATTATCAAAATTAAATCCCTACAGAAAATTTAAAATGAAAAGCGTAGTAGTAAAAATAGAGTTAGATAAAAATCCATATATAGAAGAACTAATGACAAAAAACAAAATTGGTTTAAATAAAGAAGATAATTACAAAATATACCTAAAAGGTGACACAATTTACAATTTATGCACGAAAGAAGAAGCATACATAAAAATCGCTGAACAATTAAACTATAAAGAAGAAATAAACAATTTATTTCGCAGCCTTGATTAAACCATATTTGTTATACCTAGGATCAACAAACAAATTATTCTTAATCGGAAAATAGGTAAAGATTCCAAATAAAATAACTAATATTAAAATACCAACAACACCAACAACAAAACCATATTTTATATGGTTTTGTCGCATTATATAATAACCTACAACCGATGAAAAATATATGGCTATAAATAAACAAATAATATTAAAAATAAATGAAGTTGGAAAAATTAAATAAATAGGGTAGTAAACAAGTATAAAAACCGTAATAGAAATAATGCACATAGTCAAAACCATAAAACCAAAATTATTAAAATTAATATTAAAATGTTTCAATAAATAAAATTCGGTAGCCTCCCAGATTAAAATTGCAGAAACTAGCATTTTCATATGCTCCCAAACACTTTCATTAACCGGAAAAAACAGTGAGGTAAAAAAAGAAGGAAACCAATCATATATAAAATGAGTTAAGAAACATAAAAAGAAAATAGCAAAAATACCAATAGTTTTAACTTTCCTCAAAGTCACAAAACCACCTCAAAAAAATATATGCAAAAACATAAAAAATTATACAAAAACAAAAACAAATGTTCTGAAAAACCAATAAAATCAACATTTTTTGCATTTTTCCCGCGAAAAAAAAAGGAAATTGACAACAAATCCAGAATATTAATAAATAGAGGGGTATGATACCATGAAGCTTTTAACCCAAGAAAAAATAAATGAAATACGAAACAGTGTTAATATTGTCGACGTCATATCATCATATGTATCATTAACGCCACGAGGGAAAAATTATTTTGGTATTTGTCCATTTCATGACGATAACAATCCCAGCATGAGTGTTAACAACGAAAAACAAATATACAAATGCTTCTCGTGTGGCGCCACCGGAACAGTATTTAAATTTTTAATGGATTATGAAAATATCACCTTTAATGAAGCAGTTAAAAAAATAGCTGATATTGGTGGAATACAAGTTGAAATTGCCGAACCTAAAAAAATAAAAGATTATAAGGTGCAACACGATATCTATGATTTAAGTTTAAAATTTTACACAAACAATATAAATACCCCAAAAGGAAAAGAAGCAAAAGAATATTTAAAAAAGAGAAAAATCGATGATAACACAATAAAAGAGTTTGAAATAGGATTATCACTAGATAATAAAAATACCTTATCAAACATTCTAAAAAAGAAATTTGATATTAAAGAAATACTTAAAAGCGGCCTTGTCGGCAAAAACGATTATGGAATATATGATTTATATACAAACCGTATCATGTTTCCTTTATATGACTTAAATGGTAAAATAGTCGCCTATAGCGGAAGAATATATAAAACAAAAGATAATTCAAAATATATAAACACCAGAGAAACAGAAATATTTAAAAAAGGAGAACTACTATATAATTACCACCGTGCTCGCGATATAGCAAGACAAAAAAATCAAATAATCATTATGGAAGGTTTCATGGATGTCATAAGAGCTCACACCATTGATATAAAAAATGTTATTGCTACTATGGGCACAGCTGTTACAAAAACACAAGCAAATCTAATTAAAAAAATGGCAAAAGAAATAATTTTGTGTTTTGATGGAGATGAAGCCGGAGCCAAAGCTACTAAAGCCTGCGCTGAAGAACTAAACAAAATAGGTGTCATACCAAAAGTAGTAAGACTAGAAGAAAATTTGGATCCCGATGAATACATTATAAAATATGGAAAAGAAGCATTTATAAAAAAATTAGAAAACCCAATAAGTATAATGGATTTTGAATTAGAGTATTTAAAAGAGGGAAAAAATTTAGAAAGCAGCACAGACAAAGCCGATTATATAAAAGAAATAATCAATGAAATAAATAAAATTGATGACGAGATACTAAAAGAAGTAACCATAAAAAAAATAGTAGATGAAACACAAATAGATGAAAATATCATCCGCAAAAATATAAATATTAAACCAAAAAACATCAAAAAAGAAAAACCAATTCAAAAGCTTTCAAAATATGAAAAAGCCGAAAAAGGTCTAATATATTATATGCTAAAAAGTAAAGAAGTCATCAAAATGTATGACAAAAAAGTTGCCTTCATGCCAACCCAAGAATATCGCTTATTAGCTCGTGAAATAAGTGCTTATTATCACGAAAAAAAAGAAATAAATGAAGCAGATTTTATCGACTACATCGAAGGTGATAAAGAACTTACCGAAACAATAAAAAAAGTTAACATGCAAATGGAAAAAGAAAGTTATACAATAGATGAAATCGAAGATTACATAAATGTAATTAAAGAATACAATGTAAAAAACGCTATTGAAAGAATGCAAAATAAAATGAAAGAGACAACAGACCCAATAAAAAAAGCTGAAATTGCTCAAAAAATAATTGATCTAAAAAAAGGAGTGTAAAAAATGTTTGAAGAAATTAAAACTTTCGAGGAAAGAAAAAAAGAATTAATAGAATTAGGAAAAAAGAATGGCACAATCACATATGAACAGTTAGCTGACAAATTAAAAGATTTAGAATTAGATGCCGATTCATTAGATGATTTATATAATGCTTTAAATGAAAATAACATTCAAGTTGTATCTGAAAATGATGATGATTCAGATGCTGATGTAAAAAATGCGAACGATGAACTATTAACCAAAGACTTAACAATAAATGATCCAGTTAGAATGTATTTAAAAGAAATTGGACAAATAAAGCTACTTACAACAGAAGAAGAACTAGAACTAGCAGATAGAATTTCTGAAGGTGATGAAGAAGCAAAAGCAACATTAGCTGAAGCAAATCTTCGTCTAGTTGTAAGTATTGCCAAAAGATATGTTGGTAGAGGAATGTTATTCCTAGACTTAATCCAAGAAGGAAATATTTGACTTTTGAAAGGAGTTGAAAAATTCGATGTAACAAAAGTATATAAATTTTCAAAATATGCGTCATGGTGGATTAGACTAGCAATTACAAGATCAATTGCCGATCAAGCAAGAACAATAAGAGTTCCAGTTCATATGGTTGAAACAATAAATAAATTAGCCCGAATTGAAAGACAATTGACACTAGAACTAAACAGAGAACCAACTGAAGAAGAATTATCCAAAAAAATGGGGACAAGCGTCGAAAAAATCAGAGATATATATAAAATCAGTCAAGAACCAGTTAGCTTAGAAATTCCAATTGGTGAAGAAGAAGATTCACATTTAGGGGACTTCATTCCAGATGAAACTAATATGAGCCCAGAAGATTTTGCCATAAACGAACTTCTAAAAGATGAAATTTCTGAAGTCTTATTAACACTAACCGAAAGAGAAGAAAAAGTTATAAGATTAAGATTTGGCCTTGAAGATGGAAGACCAAGAACGCTTGAAGAAGTAGGACAATTATTTGGAGTTACCAGAGAACGTATTAGACAAATAGAAGCCAAAGCATTAAGAAAACTTAGACATCCATCAAGAAGTAGAAAATTAAAAGATTATTTAGGTGACTAAACTAAAAATAAAGCCTAGGCTTTTAAAAATATGTGAATTAATAGAACCAAATTCCAAAATAATAGATGTTGGTGCCGATCATGCCTTACTAGATATATATTTAAATAAATATAAAAATTGTACCTGCCTAGCCATTGATATTTCTGAAAAATGCATTGAAAAAGCTAAAGAAAACATAATTAAATATGAAGCCAACGTAGAAACAAAAGTAAATGATGGGCTCAAAAACATAAAATTAAAAGATGAAATAATAGTTATTTCTGGTATGGGAACAAAAACAATAAAAGAAATCCTTGATACTGATATAAAAAATGACCTACTACTAGTAAGTCATACCAAGATAAATGAATTAAAAGAATTCTTAAAAGAAAAGAATTATCAAATAACCATAGAAAAAGAAATATTTGATAAGAAAAAATACACAATTATATATGCGAAAAATAATCATCAAAAATGATTATTTTTTTATGCAAAAAATGTTGGCCCTTCATAATTAGTCACTTCTTTCATAGGCTTAGTACCAGATGCTAAAAAATTAGAATTATTTTCAGAAGAACCATCAACTTTTTTAAACTCATTCATAACCTTAAACATCGTCTTCGCATTACGCAAAGTTGGAGCAGCTTCCTTAATAATTGGTAAAGCTTGATTTACTAAAGTTAAAGTTCTTTGAACACCGTTTAAAAGTGAATTAAAAGAAAAATTGCCACGGTTAAATAAAGGAGAAAAAAAGCTTGGTGATCTACCAACAGAATAAACGTAATAAGGATAATAATTCATACGAAAACTCCTTTCTAAAATATTATATGTTTTAACTAAAAAAAGTTTTATTTTAATTATAAATATGATATAATATAGAAGTAAAAGAATAGGAAGGTGCTTATATGGTTTTCAACATAGTAAAAAAATTATGCACATACATATACCATGGACTTATATTTGTATTAAGTTTTTTTAAGTATTTCTTCCTAGGATTAATTCGTTTTCCAATATTATTTTTTGAAATGATTAAATATTCATTTTTAGGAATAAAAAATCTTATAATTAGAGAAAAAGAAACTGTACCTGCTGGTGATCAACTTTTAATTGAAGCCAAAAAAGAAGCACTAGAAAAAGAAAAACAGGAAGAAAAATTAAGAAATAAGGCATTAAAAACAAAACAAAATGAAAAAGCTATTCAAAATATTGTAAATAATAACGATAAATTGTTAGAAGAAGAAAAGCCAAAAAAAGAATCTTTATTCAAGAAAATATTTGGATTTTTAAACAGTGATTTAGGCGGAAAGAAAAAAGATATAAACCTTCCAGAATTAAAAATAAATTTTGATGGTGAAGATGCAAAAAAATCAAAAACAAAACAAGCTTATGAATACTTAATAAAAGATCCAGACGGCAAAGTTATAAAAGGATACTTTAATGCATACTCAAAAGTAGAAGTTCACTCTTTCCTAGTAAGTGAAGGAAATAAAGTATATAAGATTGAAACAAACAGCTGGATAAATTTGATACACGGTTCGCACGGAAAATCACACGACAAATTTAAAACAAAAGATTTAATATTTTTCTTAACTCAGTTATCAACTTATTTAAAAGCTGGAATTTCATTAGCAGATGCCTGCCGCATTTTAGTAAAACAATTCAATAACCCAAAATATAAAAGAATTTTAAGAACTATTGTTTATGACCTGACAGTTGGACTAAGTTTTAGTGAAGCACTAGCCAAACAAGAAGGCGCTTTCCCACCAATACTCATAAACATGATAAAAACAGCTGAAATGACTGGAGAACTACCAGAAACACTAGACGACATGGAAGAATACTTTACCGAAATAGAAGCAACAAGAAAAGCTATGGTAACAGCCATGATGTATCCGGTAATAATATTCGTTATAGCTATTGGTGTTGGAACATTCATCATGCTTTATGTCGTTCCAAAATTTGTCGATATTTATAACAGCATGGATAATGCCTCAATACCAGGCATTACCAAAGCCGTTTTAGCACTAAGTGATTTCCTTAAAAAGTACATCATATATCTTGGAATTCTCTTCATTGTTTTACTAGCATTATTCATATATTTATATAAAAATGTTAAACCATTTAAACGCGCTGTCCAACTTGCTATTATGAAAATGCCAGTATTCAAAAATGTCGTGATATATAATGAAGTAACAACATTCACTAAGACTTTTGCTTCATTATTATCACATAACGTATTTATAACAGATAGTATGGAAATTTTAAATAAAATTACAAATAACGAAATATATAAAGAATTAATATATGACGCAATAAACAACGTTTCAAAAGGAAAACCAGTTTCACTCGCATTTAAAGATCATTGGGCCTTCCCAATACCAGCATATGAGATGATAGTAACTGGAGAAAAAACAGGACAACTTCCAGAAATGATGAAAAAAGTATCTACATACTACCAAGACTTACATAAAAACTCTGTTGCCAGAATAAAAACATTTATTGAGCCAGTATTAATAATATTGCTTACAGCAATGGTCGGAGTTATCGTTTTATCAATAGTTGTACCAATGTTCTCAATGTATAGTAGCATCCAAGCTTAGGGGGAATAACATGAATATATTAACGCACATAATTATATTTGGAATAGGAACTATGCTTGGTTCCTTTTACAATGTCGTAGGTTATAGAATTCCCAAAAAGGAATCAATAGTATTTCCACCAAGTCATTGTCCAAATTGCAATCACCATCTAAAACCATATGAATTAATTCCAATATTATCATATCTAATTCAAAAAGGAAGGTGCCGAAATTGTCATAAAAAAATTTCTCCTTTTTATATGATATTTGAATTTTTAACTGGAGTTTTATTTTTAACATCATATATGGTTTTTGGTCTAACACCTCAACTAATAATTGCTTTAACACTAATTTCAATGCTAATTATAACTACAGTAAGCGATTATATATATATGATTATCCCAGATAGCGTATTAATTGTCTTTGGTACAGCTTTACTTTTAGAAATAGGTTTTATCTATGGATTAGACAAAGCTCTAATTTCCATATTAAATGGAACACTATCATTTATCACAATGTTTTTGATAAAAAAGCTCGGCGATTTTATTTTTAAAAGAGAATCAATGGGTGGAGGAGATATAAAATTATTATTCATATTTGGTATGGTTCTATCATATCCCATAGCTATACTATCAATATTTGTTGGATCATTAATCGGGCTTCCAATATCACTTATAATAATCAAGAAAAATAAAGATCATATAATACCTTTTGGACCTTTTTTAGCAGCAGGCGCAATACTCTTATTACTAACAAAAGTCGATTTAAATACTATAATCAACTTCTATAAATATTAAAAACAGGAGGAAACTATGAAGGAAAATAATACAAAACCATTATTATTATGCATATTAGATGGCTTTGGTATAAATAATGAAGATTACGGAAATGCCATAAATAAAGCAAATATGCCAAATTATACATATCTAATCAATAATTATCCAAATAGTAAATTAAACGCCAGTGAAGAGTATGTGGGTCTTCCAAAAGGACAAATGGGCAATAGCGAAGTCGGTCATACAAATATTGGAACCGGAAGAGCCATAAAAGCACCATTAGATATAATAAATGATGCAATAAAATCAAAAAAAATAAATAAAAATGAGGAATTATTAAAACTAGTTGAACACGTAAAAAAATATAACTCTGACCTTCACATATGTGGTTTGTTAAGTGATGGAGGAATTCATTCCCACATTGATCATTTAATGGCCATCATAGATATTATAAAAAATGAAAATATAAATGTTTATTACCACATATTCACCGATGGAAGAGACACAAAACCAACAGAATCAATAAAATTTATTAATGCGTTAGAAAACAAAATAAAAGAAACGAACTGCGGAAAAATCGCAACCATAAGCGGACGATACTACGCAATGGACCGTGACAATAGATGGGATAGAATTAAAAAAGCGTATGATGAAATGACAACCATCACTAAAACATATGACATTGAAGAAAGAATAAACACTTCATATAAAGAAAATATAACCGATGAATTTATTGAACCTTTTACACACGAAAATGGCATAATTAAAGAAAATGATGGTATATTAGTGTTTAATTTTAGACCAGATCGTCTAAGAGAATTATTTCAAGCTTTAACAAATCCAAATTTCAATAGCTTCGAAAGGAAATATATAAATAATCTAAAACTAGTTACAATGATGCCAGTCGATAAATCTGTTATATGCACAAACATGTTCAGCCATCAAAAAATAACAAATTATCTAGGTAAAGTGTTTGAACAAAATAATTTAAAACAATTGCGTATTGCCGAAACCGAAAAATACGCGCACGTTACATATTTTTTCGATGGAGAAAACAAAGAAAAATTACAAAATTGTGATCAAATACTCGTGCCATCACAAAAAGTAAGCACATATGATTTAAAACCGCAAATGAGTGCTTACGAAATTACCGATAAATTATTAAATATTATAGAAAAATATGATATAATAATTCTAAATTTTGCGAATGGCGATATGGTTGGACATACAGGTAACTTAAAAGCCACGATAAAAGGCTTAGAAGTTATAGATGAGTGTCTAGGTAAAATATATACAAAAATAAAAGAATTAAACGGAACAATGATCATAACTGCCGATCACGGTAACTGTGATCAAATGCTTGATAAAAATGGAAAAATGATCACCTCACACTCATTAAATAAAGTACCATTTATCATAACAAAGAAAAACATCAAACTAAAAGATGGAAATTTAGAAGATATTGCCCCAACCATATTAAGTATATTAAATATCAAGGTGCCAAATGAAATGACAGGTAAAAATTTAATTGTGAAGTAGGGTATATATGAAAACAAATTATCAAATTATAATGGAAAATATCATAAAAAATTTAAAAACAAAACCAAAACTTTTGCTGCACGCGTGCTGCGGAGTTTGTTCAAGCTCAGTGTTAGAAAAACTAATAGATTATTTTGACGTTACTATTCTTTACTATAATCCAAACATATATCCAAAAGAGGAATATGAAAAAAGATATGAAACATTAAAAGAATTAATAAATAAAGCACGCAGCAAAATAAAAATAAAAGAAATTGGATATGACCAAAATGAATTTGATAATATTGCTAAAGGACTAGAAAACGAAAAAGAAGGTGGAAGAAGATGCACAAAATGCTTCTACCTAAGACTAGAAAAAACAGCCATGCTAGCAAAAAAAGAAAACTATGACTATTTTTGTACAACACTTTCCGTAAGTCCCTATAAAAATTCACAAAAACTAAATGAAATAGGAAAAATTTTAGAAGAAAAATATGACATAAAATACTTATATTCAGATTTCAAGAAAAAAGAAGGGTACAAAAGAAGTAATGAACTTGCAAAAAAATATAACCTATACAGGCAAAATTACTGCGGATGTAAATATTCAATGAATGAAATAAAAAATGAAGTAAGAGGTAATAAGTATGAGTAAGAAAAAAATAATAATTATTGGATTAGTAACTTTTATCGGAATATGTCTACTTGGATTATCAATATTTTTCTTGTGGCCAGCAAAATTCGATCTAAAAAAAGGAAATTTAATACTGAACTATGGTGAAAAATATAAAGAACCCGGATTTAAAGTTACAAGATTTGGAAAAAACTATACCAAAAAAATTAAAATAAAAAATAACATTAATCATAAAAAAATTGGTAAATATGAAGTTACTTACTCAGTAAAGATAAATAATATAACCTTTAAAAAAAATAGAGTAGTTAAAGTTGCAGATAATGAAAAGCCTAAAATAGAACTACTTGGCGGAAAAACATATGATGTTTGTCCCGAAACAGAGTTTAAAGATGAAGGATTTAAGGTAACCGACAACTACGATAAAAATTTAGAAAAAAAAGTTAAAATAAAAAAAGAAAAAGATAAAATAACATATAGTGTCACAGATTCATCTGGTAATAAAGCTACAGCCACTAGAACCTTAATCTATCAGGACAAAACAAAACCAGAAATAACATTAAACGGTGGAGACAACACTACACTATATGTCGGAACAGCTTATAAAGATCAAGGAGCAAAAGCCATAGATAATTGTGATGGTGATATCACAAAAGAATTAAAACAAACAGGAACAGTAGACTCAAATAAAGTTGGAAAATATGTAGTAACATATTCTGTAAAAGATAAAGCAGGAAATGAAACAACATTGACAAGAACAGTCAACATAATAAATAGATCATCACTAAATGATGGAAAACCAGGAACAATATACTTAACATTTGACGATGGACCAAATAGTGGAACAACAAACGTAATACTAGATATTTTAAAAGAAGAAGGCGTAAAAGCCACATTCTTTGTAACTTGTAAAGGACCAGACGATTTAATCAAAAGAGAATATGATGAAGGTCATACTGTAGCCCTTCACACAGCAACCCACGATTACAGTATTGTATATGCTTCAGATGACAGTTATTACAATGATTTAAAAACTGTCCAAGATAGGGTAAAAAGAATCACTGGTCAAACATCAATGATAATTAGATTCCCCGGGGGAGCATCAAACACTGTAAGCAGAAGATATTCTCCTGGAATAATGACAAGATTAACACAAAGCACTTTAGCCAAAGGATATAAATATTATGACTGGAATATTTCTTCAGGCGATGCCGGTGGGACAAATACTGCAAGCGGTGTATACAATAATGTTATAGGTCAACTAAGAAAACAACGAGCAAATATGGTGTTAATGCATGACATAAAACCTTATACAAGAGACGCTTTAAGACAAATCATCAAATATGGAAAAGAAAGTGGATATACATTCGAAAAAATAACAATGGATACTCCAATGATCACACAACGCGTCAATAATTAAGACGCGTTTTTTAATTTAAAAATAGTAATAAAATATATATAAATGCAATAAAAAATAACAAAAGGAGGAAAACTATGATAAAACTAATGAAATTTTGGAATACAAAAGATATTACAAAAATAATAATCTGTATTGCCTTTGTCGTTGGTGGCGTATGGTTAGATTTAAAAATGCCAGATTACATGTCCGAAATTACCATTTTAGTTCAAACCGAAGGTAGCAAAATGAAAGACATTTTAATAAATGGTGGATATATGTTATTATGCGCCTTAGGTAGTCTAACATTTACTGTGGCCACTGGATATTTAGCTGCCAATATATCATCAGAATTTTCAAAAAAAATAAGAAAAGCAATTTTCGAAAAAGTAGGAAATTTAGGTATGCAAGAAATAAAAAATTTCAATACAAGTAGTCTAATTACAAGAACAACAAACGACGTAACACAAGTAGAAATGTTAATTGGATTAGGATTACATTTATTAATAAAAGCCCCAATCACCGCTGTCTGGGCCGTTACCAAAATTTTAAACAAAAGCTGGGAGTGGAGTAGTATCACAGCCGTAGCCATAGTAATCCTTCTAAGCATAATTGCTGTATTAATAAAAATCGTAATACCACGATTCAAAATCATTCAAAAACTTACAGACAGATTAAATGGAATAACAAGAGAAAATTTATCTGGAATAAGAGTAGTAAGAGCATTTAATGCCGAAAAATATGAAGAGAATAAATTCAAAAAAATAAATGATAGTTTAACTGAAACACAACTATACAATCAAAAAAAATTTGCCATTCTATCTCCCGTAATGTACCTTGTCATGCAAGGCGTCACCTTAGCTATATATTTTTCAGGAGCTTATCTGATTAAAAATGCCTTAATGGCTGACAAATTAACTATTTTCGGAAATATGGTTGTTTTTAGTTCATATGCTATGCAAGTAATAATGTCATTTTTGATGCTTGCTGTAATATTTATGATATTGCCAAGAGCTGAAGTATCCGCAAACCGTATAAATGAAGTATTAGATACAAAATTAACAATATTAGATGGTAATTTTGAAGGTGAAACAAAAGAACAAGGAGTAGTGGAATTTAAAAATGTATCATTTAAATATCCAGATGCTGATGAATATGTAATAAAAAACATTTCATTTAAAGCAAATAAAGGTGAAACAATTGCCTTTATAGGATCAACCGGATCAGGTAAAAGTACTTTAATAAATCTTGTGCCACGCTTTTACGATGCAACAGAAGGGGAAGTATTAATCGATAATATAAATGTAAAAGATTATAAAACAGAAGTATTAATGAATAAGCTAGGGTATGTCCCACAAAAAGCTGTAATGTTTAACGGCAGTGTCAATTACAACATTTCTTATGGGAAAAGCAGCAAAAAAATAACAAAAAATGCCATTGAAAAAGCTATAGATATTGCTCAAGCAACAGAATTTGTAACTAAAATGAGCAAATCATACAACAGTTTAATTGCCCAATCAGGGACAAATATTTCAGGTGGTCAAAAACAACGATTAGCTATCGCTAGAGCCATTGCCAGAAACCCCGAAATTTATATTTTTGATGATTCCTTTTCAGCTTTAGATTATAAGACAGATGCAACTCTAAGAAAAGAATTAAAAAAACACACTAAAGATGCTACCAGCCTAATTGTTGCCCAAAGAATCGGAACAATAATGAACGCTGATCAAATAATAGTTTTAGAAAAAGGAAAATGTGTCGGCCAAGGAACTCATAAAGAATTATTAAAAACATGTGAGGTATATAAACAAATAGCACTATCACAACTTTCAAAGGAGGAATTAGAAAATGCCTAGAAATGAAAATAAACAACACGGACCAATGAAAGTTGCTGAAAAACCAAAAGATTTCAAAAGTGCAATGAAAAAACTTTCAAGTGAGATAAATAAATATAAAATACTTCTAATAACTGCATGCATTCTAGCTGCCCTTGGATCAATACTATCAATAGCCGCTCCAAGCAAATTATCAAAACTAACCGATGAAGTTTCGAAAGGACTCATAATAAATCAAAAAAATCTCCAAAAATTAACTTTAAATGCAAGTAAAAATTTAAATGAAGAATACCTCAAAAATACATTACCAAATCTTTTAAATATAAAATTAGATGAAAATACAATAAATAAAATATTAACATCAAAGGAAATAAAAAATGAAGAAAAGATAGTTTTTAAAGAAATACTATATCAAATTAAAAACGAAAAAGATCAAACAAAAGTATTATACATGATTGGTAAAATACCAGAAAGTATCCAAAAAATAATAATACCAACTACGACCTATAACAATTTAGAAATAACAACAAAAGAAAAAATTGAAATGCTAAAATCAATTAATAAAGGTCTTCAAAACATTAAACTATCTGAAAACATGCAAAGAATAGTATTCGAAGAAATAAGCATAGATAATGTCAAAATAACTGCCCAAGATCAATATAAATTTTTAAAACTAATGAGCGGAGTTTCAAAAAAAGCAAAAGCAAATGAGTTATATAATTTGTTAGATAAAGCTCCAAAAAACATAAAAATAATAATAAGACCTACCATGAATATGGGAAAAATTAAAAAGTTTTCACTATTCTTACTATGTCTATACATTTGCGGAGCATTATTTACCTACATTCAAGCAATTATCATGAGCACAGTATCAAATAAATTTGCTAATAATCTAAGAGGTAGAATATCAAACAAAATAAA
Organism: uncultured Muribaculaceae bacterium; assembly: GCA_964553605.1. GTDB lineage: Bacteria > Bacillota_I > Bacilli_A > RF39 > UBA660 > Coprosoma. The sequence continues at coordinate 15,301 of CAZKKR010000020.1, forward strand.
TATTTTACCACTAAAGTATTTTGATAAACATTTAAGTGGTGACATCTTATCTAGAGTTACTAATGACATCGATACAATTGCACAAACAATGAACCAATCACTAGCTTCCTTAATAAGCAGCATAACTTTGTTTGTTGGAACAATAATTATGATGTTTGTAACCAATTGGACCTTGGCCATAACCGCCATATTATCAAGTCTTATAGGTTTCACAGGGATGATTTTAATACTAAAAAATTCACAAAAATATTTCAAGCAAAGACAAGAAGAGCTTGGAAATTTAAATGGCCATATTGAAGAAATATATTCAGGATTAAATGTAGTAAAAGCCTATAATGGAAAAGAAGAAGCCAATAAAAAGTTTGACAAATATAACGAAAAAGTATGTGAAAGTAATAAGAAAAGTCAATTTATATCCGGACTAATGCAACCACTTATGTTTTTCATAGGAAATTTTGGATACGTTGCCGTCTGTATTGTAGGAGCACTACTCACAATGAATGACGTTATAACATTCGGAGTAATAATTGCTTTCATAACCTATGTTAGACTATTTACTTCACCATTATCACAAATTGCTCAAGCTATGACATCACTTCAATCAGCTGCTGCTGCCTCAGAAAGAGTTTTTGAATTCTTAGATGAAGAAGAAATGACAAAGGAAGAAAATAAAAAATATCTAGATAAAAACAAAGTAAAAGGAGAAATATCTTTTGAGAATGTATCATTCAAATATGATGGAAATGAAAAGCCAACCATAAAAAGTTTTACAGCCCACGCTAATCCAGGTGAAAAAATAGCAATAGTTGGTCCAACAGGTGCCGGAAAAACAACAATGGTTAATCTATTAATGAAATTTTATGACATAAATGGTGGTGACATAAAAATAGACGGAATAAGTACCAAAGAATTAACTAGAAAAAATATCCATGAATTATTTACCATGGTTTTGCAAGATACTTGGTTATTCGATGGAACAATCAAGGAAAACATTAAATTCAACCGCCAAGACATAAAAGATAAAGAAATAGAAAAGATATGTAAAGAAGTTGGACTAGATCATTTTATAAAAACATTAAATAAAGGATATGACACACCATTATCAGATAATGAAAGTATTTCCGCCGGGCAAAGACAATTACTAACAATTGCTAGAGGAATGACTGAAAACTCTCCATTCTTAATTCTAGATGAAGCAACATCTAACGTTGACACAAGAACTGAAGAATTAGTTGCCAGCGCCATGGATAAATTAACAAAAGGAAAAACATCATTCATCATTGCTCACCGTCTTTCAACTATAAAAAATGCCGACCTAATATTAGTAATGAATGAAGGAAATATAATTGAACAAGGAACACATGAAAGTTTAATGAAACAAAATGGTTTTTATACTAAACTATACAATGCCCAATTTGAAGAATAGAAAGATATTTCTATTCTTTTATAACAGTTTGACAACACAATAAAATAAGTTTATAATATTTGTATTCATGAAGGGGGGAAGATCATGAATAATAAAATTAGATATTTAAAAAGTGCTAAAGAAGCTTTAGAATCATATATTGAAAATCCAGACTATGATTATAAAACATGTGAAAAAATATATGGATATATAAATAATCTAGAGGCGTTAACAAAAGAAGAAAAAGAACAGTTGGATAATTTCATAAATAGTAATTTATATGATACTACTTATTTAGCAAACATATATACTAATCCAATGAACAGAAAAAGTTTAAGAAAACAACTACTTAGAATGATTCCAATTAATTTATCAAAATCAAATGAAAATATATACCAAGCAAATGGTGACTTCTCACTATATACAAATACAAAAAAAGAACCTATAAAAATTAAAACTTATCCGAAAAAATCGGCATAAGTTTTTTTAATACATTTTTTTTGATATAATATTATTGGTGATAAATATGGTATATTTACTATATGGAAATAAAGATTATGAAATAAATAATGAAATTAAAAAAATCAGTACAAATATCGACAAAATGAACATAAGTAAATATGATATAAATACTGATCAAGTAAAAGACATAATAGATGACTGTGAAACATATTCATTATTTGCTGAAAATAAAATTGTAATAGCTGATAATGCCAATATGTTTACTGCATCATCAAATAAAGACAATGAATTAATTGAAAATTACCTAAATAATCCAAATCCCCAAACAACCTTAATACTTATAGTACATAATGAAAGTATAGATAAAAGAAAGAAAATTACAAAACTAGTTACAAAAAATGGAAAAGTTTTAGAATTTAATAGTGAAATAAACAAAGAAGATTTTGTTAAAAATTTATTAAATGATTATAATATAAATTACCAAAATATAAAGCTATTATTAGATAGAGTAGGTAGTAACCCATCAATAATAGAAAATGAAATAAACAAACTAAAACTTTATAAAAATAAAGATAAAGAGATCACTAAAGAAGATATAGAAAATGTCACAAACAAAACAATTGAAATCGATATATTTAAATTAATCGACAGTATAATAAAAAAAGACAAAGAAACAGCAATTGAAATATATCAAGAAATGTTAAAAATAAATGAAGAACCCATAAAAATAATAATTATGCTTGCCAATCAATTTAGAATTATGTATCAATCAAAAGAACTTATGCAAAAAGGATATAGTGAAAAAGATATTGCATCAACTCTTCAAATACATCCATACCGTGTTAAACTAGCAATTCAAAATAGCCGTTCATACAATTCAAAAACTCTATTAAGCTTTATAAATGATCTGGCTGACATGGATTTGAATATTAAAACAGGAAAAACAAATAAAGATTTAGCCTTAGAATTATTTATATTAAAATTATAAAAAGTATATTTTAAAATATACTTTTTATTTATCATTAATTTTATCATATATGCTTTTTAAACTAGCCTCATATTTACTAGTAAGCTTAGGAACATAATATTTTCGGCCAATTAAATTATCAGGTAAATACTGCTGTTTAACAAAACTCCCCTTATAATTATGCGGATACTTGTAATCCTTAGAATTAGTTTTTAAATGAGAAGGGACTTTACCGACATTTCCCATTTGAACATCATTTATTGCCGAAGATAAAGCCATATAAGCACTATTACTTTTTGGAGAAAGTGCCATCTCAACTACAATTTCACCAAGTGGAATCCTAGCTTCAGGAAGACCCACACGCTCAGCCGCACTAATAGCAGCTGCAAGCCTAGGACCAATTGCCGGATTAGCAAGTCCAATATCTTCATAAGCAATAACTGAAAGCCTCCTAAAAATAATATCTAAATCTTCCGCAACTAATAGTCTAGCTAAATAATGCAAAGCCGCATTAACATCGCTACCACGTATAGATTTTTGAAAAGCACTAATAACATCATAATATCCATCATCATTTTTATCAATATATAAGCTTGGCTTATTATTTATAGATTTAAGAATATCAAGCGTTATTTTATGTCTGTAAGAAGCGTAATAAGCAACTTCTAAAAAATTATAAGCATATCTTAAATCGCCCCCAGCCAAAGAAGCAATATAATTTATACATTCATCATCTATTTTAATCTTATCCAAATATGTACAAGCCTTATTTAAAGCTAGACAAATATCAGAAGTGGAAAGTAATTTCACTTCAAATAACTGACATCTACTGCGAATAGCTGGATTTATTGAATGATATGGATTAGCAGTCGTAAGACCAATTAAAGTTATTAGACCGTTTTCTAGATACGGTAAAAGTAAGTCTTGTTTATCCTTATTTAAACGATGTATTTCATCCATAATAAGAACTAAGCCACCGCACTCCTTTGCTTTAAAAATTACTTCATCCAAATCCTTTTTACTATTAATAACTGCATTTAAAAATTCATAATTCAAATTAAGCTCATTTATAATAGTATATGCTAATGTTGTTTTACCAGTCCCACAAGGTCCATACAAAATCATTGAAAATATTTTTTTGTTTTTAACTAAATTTCTAATAATTTTACCCTTACCAATTAAATGCTCTTGACCAACAACATCGTCAAGTTTTTCCGGTCTTATAATATCTGCAAGTGGTCTCATATTAATCACCACATATATTATAGCACAAATTAAATACCTTTATTTAAACAAAAAGATTTGGTAAAATAAAGATGGTGATAATATGGATAAAAATATTGAAGATTTTATCAACTACTTAATATTCGAAAAAAAATATAGTGACAACACAGTAAAAGCCTATAAACAAGATTTAACAAAATTTATGAACTATTTAAATAATAAAAAAATAAATAAGATAGTAAAAAAAGATATCGAAAACTATATAGAATATTTAAGTAAAAATTTAGAAGCCCGAACCGTTTCCAGAAATATCAGTACACTTAAAAGTTTATATAAATATCTAATGATTAATAAAATCGTAAATAAAAACCCCATGGAAATAATAAGAAATCCAAAATTAAAAAAAAGCCTGCCAAAAGTTTTAAGTGAAACAGAAATAAATAGCCTATTAGATATAAAACCTAAAAATCATTTTGATTACCGAAATAAAGCCATGATTGAACTAATGTATAGTAGCGGTCTTAGAGTAAGTGAATTAATCAATCTCAAAGTAACCGATATCGATTTAGAAAATGAAACAGTTAGAGTATTTGGTAAAGGTTCAAAAGAAAGAATAATACCGCTAAATGAATACACTGTAGTCGCTTTAAAAATATATATTAAAGAACACCGCAAAGAATTATTTAAACACGGAGAAAATAATTACCTTTTCTTAAATAATCATGGAAATCAAATGACCAGACAAGGTTTTTTCAAAATACTAAAAAATTTAGCCAAAGATAAAAACATTAAAACAGAATTTTCACCGCACACAATAAGACATTCTTTTGCAACCCATCTTTTAAAACATGGGGCAGATTTAAGAAGTATTCAAGAATTATTGGGACATAGTGATATTTCTTCAACCCAAATATATACCCATATTACAAATGAAAAATTAAAGGAAAATTATGAGGAATATCACCCACATGGAAAGTAGGATAATATGGACTTAAAAAATATAATTTGGAATAAAAAAAACTACGAAGAATTTATAAAATATTTAAAAAATTTAAATGATGAAAAATTTAAAAACTTTCACAAAAAAATAGTAGGGGAGACAAAATATAAAATAATAGGAGTTAAAACACCCATACTAAAAACTATAGCCAAAGAAATTGCCAAAGGAAACTACCTCAGTTTTATTAAAGAAAATAAACATACATATTATGAAGAAACATTAATTCATGGATTAATTTTAGGATATTTAAAAATAGAAGAAGAAAAACTTATAGAATTACTTGATAACTTTATAAAATATATTGATAATTGGGCTATATGTGATACTACCTGCGCAAATTTAAAACAATTTAAAAAAATAGACATAATAAAGATTGATAAATATTTAAAAAGTGATAACCCATGGATAGTTAGAGTAGGGCTAGTTTTATTACTAAATCACTACATAAATGAAACAAATTTAGATTATATATATAATGTATGTAATAATACTAAAATAGACCATTATTACGTTAAAATGGCAGTCGCCTGGCTTATATCATTCTGCTACATAAAATACCCTGAAAGCGCCTTAAAATACCTAAAAAAGAATAAATTAGATACATTTACCCAAAATAAAGCAATTAGCAAAATATGCGATTCATATAGAGTAGGGAAAGAAGAAAAAGAAAAGTTAAAAGAATTAAAAATATGATATAATAAAAAAGCAAAGGGAGAACAAATATGAAAGAAATAATAGTTGATACACTACTAGATATAATTAAAGTAATACCTTTTTTATTAATTGCCTTCATAATTATCGAATATACAGAACACAAAATAAATGAAAAAGGGAAAAATATAATTAAAAAATCTGGTAAATTAGGCCCTATTTTTGGTAGTATCCTGGGAGTAATTCCACAGTGTGGTTTTTCTGTAATGGCAACAAATTTATACATAACTAGAATTATAAGTTTAGGAACTTTAATATCAATATATTTATCCACCAGTGATGAAATGTTATTAATTATGATGGCTGAAAAAGCCCCTATAAAAATTATTATGAGTATCATATTATTCAAAATAATAATAGGAATGATATGTGGAATAATAATCGATCTGCTCATAAATAAAAAAGAAAAAAATTATGACATATGTAAGCATGATCACTGCGACTGTGAAAATAATTTTCTAAAATCAGCAATTAAACACACAATTAAAACAAGCCTATTCCTACTAATAATAACATTTATAATAAATGTTGGCTTTCACTACATCGGTGAAGAGAGAATAAAACTAATATTTAAACATAATAATTTATTAACCCCATTTATAACAAGTTTAATTGGACTAATACCAAATTGTGGATCAAGCGTAATATTAACTGAATTATATTTAAATAATATTCTATCATTAGCCCAAAGTATCGCTGGCCTACTCACAAATAGTGGAGTAGCCCTACTAGTTTTATTTAAAACAAACAAAAACATAAAAGAAAATTTAAAAATAGTTGGAATAATATACACCATTGGAACAGCAATCGGTATATTTCTTGAAATTATGAAAATATAAGTATTTACCCTACTAAAATAGAAAAAAGGGGATAAGTATTAAATATAAAAGACATAATAAATAATGTAATATAATAAGTATTACATTATTTTTAATTAAGCTTAATAATTATACACTAATTACATTCTCGATTGCTTAAAATGAATCACTATACTTATATAAAACCCACCACTATAATAGTAAAAAAACAATAGTATAATAAAATAGGGGACCAATATTAAAAAAACAGTAAAAATAAAGCAATAATATATAAAAAATAAATCAAACAAAAAATTAAATATTTAAATCATATTTCTAACATAAAACTATTAAATATTATAGAAATAATAGTACAAACAAAATAATTAAAAGTCCAAATAAAAAAAGAGAGTAGTACAACTCATCTTTTTAATTTTATAGAAGTTAACATAATATATATTATAGGATAATTAATTACCTACCTTACGTGATTGAATTTCAACGATTTTTGCTAAAACCTCAGCCGCATTATCTTCATTAATTTCACTATACCCAAGCTCTTTCATAGCTTGAACTTTTGCTGAATTAATCTCAAGTGTACGGCTCATTTTTTCTTCTAATTTTTGTTCAATTTGATCAACAAAACGTTTATGAGTAGCTGCTATCTTAGACTTACTAGCTGATCCACCGTTATAAAGATTTAAAGCTGAAAACAAGATACTTTCAAAGATAAACTGTTCTGTTTCATCATAAACAAATTCATAAGGTTTAGTATAACCAGCCGCCTTAGACATATAAGCTAAAATAAATTTAAGCTCGCGAGAACTCTCCATCGTTTGTAAATAATGATATAAATAAAGCATAGAATTATACGCATTATCATCTTGATCATCTTCAAGTCTCTCTTTAACTTCATCGATAATATTATGAAGAAGATCCTTTTGCTTGATACCTAATCCGCTAAACACAGCGTTGTTATCTGCAACATCACTTTTATTAGAATTTTCAAATAGACTATTAATACGCATCTCAACATCCATAATATAATCCGTATCAACTTTTATATTTTCAAGTTCATCAGATGTTTTAATACCTAAAATATTAAGTAAAATAACTTTTTTATCTTTTGGCCATTTATTTAAATCATCAAGCTCTAGATAATTATATATCATCTGTCTAGAAACGCCTAAACATTTAGCAAGTTTTACTTTAGAAATACCAAGTTCCCTTAAAATCTCATTTAACCTTTCCATTCGCACAACCCTCCTACCCTAATTCTATATTAACTAATAAAAAATGTCAAGTAAAATGTAAAGTAAAACGTAAATAAAAAAGCGTAAAACATAAGTAATAACAAAGAAAAACGAAAATAAGAAAAAAATAGTTAAACTATTTTTTATCTTTAAAAACTTTTTTTATTATTCCTCCGCCCAAGCACTCTTCTCCATTATATAAAACGCAAGCTTGTCCTTCAGTAACTGCTTTAACCCCTTGAGGATATTTAACAAGTAAATTACCATTTTTAAGCTTTTCGACACTTACATTATTATCAGGCTGTCTATAGCGAAATTTTGCCGTGCACTCAGTTGGAATATCATCAAATAAATTAACATCTTCAAGTTCACAAGCATAACTAAGTAAATATTTATTTTCATCACCTAAAGCAACATACAAAATATTCTTTTCTAAATCCTTAGATACTACAAACATCCTCTCTTTAGTTCCACCAACATTAAGTCCTCGCCTTTGGCCAATAGTATAATACATAAGTCCAACATGCTTTCCTAAAACTTCATTAGTATCTATATTAACAATATTTCCTGGTTTATTAGGTAAATAATTTTTCAAAAATTCTTTAAAATTACGTTCACCGATAAAACAAATTCCTGTAGAATCCTTCTTATCGGCTGTAACTAAATCATATTCATGAGCTATTTTTCGAACCTCATCTTTTGTCATCTCCCCCACTGGAAATAGAACGTTTTTAAATTTTTCTTTTGCTACCTGTGAAAGAAAATATGATTGATCCTTATTATTATCAATTCCTCTTAAAAGTTTACCATCTTTTATTCTAGCATAATGACCTGTAGCTATATAGTCAGCCCCCAACTTCAAAGCTTCATTTATAAACATATCAAATTTAATATATTTATTACACATAATATCTGGGTTAGGTGTTCTTCCCTTTTTAAGTTCCTCTAAAAAATAAGTAAAAACATAATCCCAATATTCTTTTACAAAATCTATTCTATGAAGAGGAATATTAAGCTTTTTACAAACATTTAAGGCATCATTGTAATCTTTTTCCTGCGGACATATATCATTTAAATCGTTTGGATTACCCAAAATATCATTATTAATAGTGCTATCCCAATTACGCATGAAAAGGCCTATAACTTCATAGCCCTCATTTAAAAGTTTAATAGCAGCAACACTACTATCAACTCCACCACTCATACCAACAACAACTTTTGCCATACAAATTCCTCCAAAAGTATTATACATAAAAAATAAAAGAAAATCCATTATTTTAACAAATTAACAACAAACTTCATAAAATAAGGTAAAACAAAACATTCATATAAAGAAGATATAATTAATACAAAAAATGAAAAAATTAAGACAAAAGAATAACGATTCATATAAAGTTTAAAATCAAATGATTTTCTTTCTTTCATACAATTAAGCATTCTATATGAAACCATAATTGCATAAGCTGAAATCAAAATATAAATTAGTATATTAATAACATTATGTGGCACAATATAAATTAAAGAAAATAAAATTCCTCTAGCTTTAAAATTAACTAATCTCTTACCAATACCAAACCATAAAACAAAATATTTAAGAAATAAAAAAGGTAATATTAGTAATATACCGACACGAGGAATTTTATTT
>CAZKKR010000021.1:0-23466 GCA_964553605.1 uncultured Muribaculaceae bacterium
ATTTGAACAGAGTATCTTTTTTTCAAAAATATTTCATGTTTTTAAAGAACATTCTCTTTACATTATTGCTGGTATGAAGAAGATTGATGAACTTAAAGAAAAAGTTTTACCAGAGCTTGAAAAAGTTGCTAAAGAGTCAGGAGAACAAACTGATGTTCAAAAAGTAAATGATATGAATAATTTAATAACTAGATTTGAAAAGAAATTATATGATTTAAAAACAACTAGATTAATATCTATTCAAATGGCACCACAAATTAGATTAATTCAAAATAATGATGCTGAACTTGTTGATAAAATTCAATCATCACTTACCAACACAATTCCACTTTGGAAAAATCAAATGGTTATCGCTTTAGGTATTGCAAATGCTAAGCAAGCATTAGATGCGCAAAAGAAAGTTTCTGATTTAACTAATGAAATGCTTAAGAAAAATAGTGAAACTTTAAAACAAGGTTCAATTGATATTGCTAAAGAAAGCGAAAGAGCTATCGTTGATCTAGAAACTGTTAAGAAAACTAATGCTGATTTAATTACTACATTAGAAGAAATTGTTAGAATTCATGCTGAAGGTAGAAAACAGCGCGAAGAAGCAGAAGTAGAACTTAACAAAATTGAAAATGAGCTCAAAGAAACCTTAATTAATTTAAAAGCTGATGCTTAAAAGAAACATTTATTTGTTTCTTTTTTTATTTTCTTGACAATAAAACAAATGTTCGCCAATATAAAAGTGTAGGAGTTTAAGATTAGGATGGTGTTATGAGCGAACTAATAAAAAAAGAAGCAATTGAAAAATTAATTTATGAAATTAGAGGTAAGCAAGTAATGTTAGATAGTGATTTAGCTAGATTATATAAATGTAAGAACGGAACTAAAACCATTAATTTGGCTGTTAAAAGGCACATTAATAGATTTCCTGAAAGATTTATGTTTCAATTAACAAAAGATGAGTATAATTATTTGCGGTTTCAATTTGAAACCACAAATAATATGTCAAGAACATTACCATATGTTTTTACAGAACAAGGGGTTGCTATGCTCGCAACAATACTTAGAACAGAGGTGGCTGAAGAAGTAAGTATTAAAATAATGGATGCTTTTGTTTTTATGCGTAAGTATATTTCTACTAGTTTATTAGAGCAAAAGTATATAAATAATTTAGTATTGGAAGACCATGAAAGACTTGAATTATTAGAAAAATCATTTCAAAAATTTGATGAAAAAAGAAAAGTAAATGAAATATATTTTAATGGTCAGATATATGATGCTTATTTTAAGATATGTAAAATATTTGAAGCAGCTAAGAAAGAACTTATTATAATCGATAGCTATGCCGATAATACAATATTGGATATTGTTAAAAGATTAAATGTCGAAGTGATAATTATAACAAAGTCTAACAATTTATTAACAAAACAAGATATTTTAAAATATAATAAACAGTATAGTAATTTAAAAGTAGTATATGATAATACGTTTCATGATAGATATTTTATATTAGATAGAAATATTATATATCACTGTGGAGCTAGTATAAATAGGATAGGTTATAAAACATTTTCTATTACTTTGATTGGTGATAGGTATGTAAGTGATTCTTTAATTGACAAGGTTAATAAGATTATATGATTTTATTAACTTTTTATTTTTTAGCACTTACCCCCTTGACAGTGCTAAAAAGAAGTGTTACAATGAAGTAGCATTCATGGAATAGAAGTGCTAATTTAAGCATATAGTAGTAAAAGAGGTGATTAAATGCTAACGGGTAGGCAAGAAAAATTACTTAAATTAATTGTTGAAAATTATATTAAAACAGTTAAGCCAGTTAGTTCAAAAGCTCTTTCTTCAAAACTAAAATGCTCTAGTGCAACAATTAGAAATGAGATGGCTGCTTTAGAAAATTTTGGTTTTATAGAAAAGACGCATACTTCATCTGGAAGGGTGCCTAGTGATTTAGGATATAGGTATTATGTAGATAATATTATGGTTCCTAGAGAACTTAATGGTGAAGATATGCTTAAACTAAGGCAAATATTTTCAAATAATGCATTAGTTTTAAGTGATGCGATTAATAAAAGTATGGAAATTGTTTCAGAACTTACTAATTATACAGCTATTGTTTTGGGTAGTTCTTCAAATGATAATAGAATTGCTAAAATAGAAGTTGTACCAATTGCTGATAATAAAATGATCGCAATTGTAATTACGGACAAGGGACATGTTGAAAACAGGAATGTGTCAATTCCAAATAATGTTAGTAAAGCAGAAGTAAAGCAAACAATTGATATAATTAGTAAACTTATAGTTGGTGTTCCTCTTAATGAGGTGGCTAGTGTTTTGGAATTTGAGGTAAAACCAGTTATTGACAGATATGTTAAAGAACATGAAGCTTTGTATAATGCCTTTTATAGTGCATTTAGTGATTTTACTCCTAAACCAAATATGAAGATGAGTGGAACGACTAATTTACTTATGTCACCAGAATTTGATGATGCTAGTAAAATAAGAAAAATATTAAATAAATTTGAAGATAAAGAAATGATTAAACATATTAAAGAGGATGATGATGAAATCAAGATTTATATTGGTAGTGAAAATAATATAGATGATGATATTTCAGTAATCAAAACATACTTTTATAAAGATGGTGAAGAAGGTACTATTGCTTTAATTGGACCTAAACGAATGGAATATGATAAGGCTGAAGCGCTTTTGAATTTTATAAAAGAAAATATTGGAAAAGAGTGATTAAATGGAAGAAAAGATAGAAAATATGGCTGCCTCTGAACATAAAGAAAAAAAACATAAACCAATAAAAAAATTAAAGAAAATAGTTCATAATGAAGAAGATATAAAAAAAATAAAAGAACTAGAGGAAGAAGTTTTAAAAGCTAAAGCCGATAATATTAATTATAGAAAAAGAAAAGATGAAGAAGTATCCAGAATGCTTGAATTTGCAAATGAAGATATAGCTAAAGATATTCTTCCAATTGTTGATAATTTCGAAAGAGCAATTAATTTAGATGATAATAATTTAGATGATGAGCTTTCTAAGTTTTTGGCAGGATTTAAAATGATTTATTGCCATTTGGTAGAAACTTTAGAGAAGTATGATGTTAAAGCTATTGCCGAAGCAAATGTGGCTTTTGATCCTACTATTCATCAAGGGGTTTTAACTGAAAAAGTAGAAGGTATGGCTCCTGGTATGGTAGTAGAAGTTATGCAAAAAGGATATATGTTAAAAGGAAAAGTCATAAGACCAGCAATGGTAAAGGTTAGTGAATGAAAGGAATGATTATATATGAGTAAAACAATAGGTATTGATTTAGGAACAACAAATAGTTGTGTAGCAATTTATGATGGAGGGGAAGCTAAAGTTATAGCTAATGCCGAAGGTTCTAGAACAACCCCTTCAGTAGTTGCATTTAAAAATGGAGAAATTATTGTAGGGCAAGCTGCTAAAAACCAAATGGTAACTAACCCAGATACAATTTCTTCTATTAAAAGATTAATGGGTAGTAAAAAAACTGTAAAAGCTAATGGTAGAGAATATAAACCTGAAGAAGTTAGTGCAATGATCCTAGGTGATTTAAAGAAAACAGCTGAAGCTTATTTAGGTGAAGAAGTTAAAAAGGCAGTTATTACTGTTCCAGCTTATTTTAATGATGCTGAAAGACAAGCAACTAAAAATGCTGGTAAGATTGCTGGTTTAGAGGTTGAAAGAATTATTAATGAACCAACAGCTGCAGCTTTAGCTTATGGTTTAGATAAACAAGATAAGCCTGAGAAAATTTTAGTATATGACTTAGGTGGAGGAACATTTGATGTATCTATCTTAGATATCGGTGATGGAGTATTTGAAGTTTTATCTACTAGTGGTAATAATAAACTTGGTGGAGATGATTTCGATGAAAGAATTATCGAATATTTAGTTAAAGAATTTAAGAAAGATCAAGGTATTGATTTATCTAAAGATAAAATGGCTATGCAAAGACTTAAAGATGCAGCTGAGAAAGCCAAAAAAGATTTAAGTGGTGTAAGTACTACAAATATTTCTTTACCATTTATTTCACAAGGTGATGGTGGCCCAGTTCATTTAGAAATGAGTTTAACAAGAGCTAAATTCGAAGATTTAACTGCAGATTTAATGGAATCTACATTAGAGCCAGTTAGAAAAGCTTTAAAAGACGCTAATTTAACTAAAAAAGATATTGATAAGATTTTATTAGTTGGTGGTTCAACTAGAATGCCAAAAGTAGTAGAACTTATTAAGAAAGAACTTGGTATGGATCCATCTAAGGGTGTTAACCCAGATGAGGTTGTAGCTATGGGTGCAGCTATTCAAGGTGGAGTTTTAACAGGTGAAGTTAATGATATCGTTTTACTTGATGTAACACCTCTTTCACTTGGTATTGAAACTTTAGGCGGAGTATGTACTGTTTTAATTCCAAGAAATACAACTATTCCTACAAGTAAATCACAAGTATTCTCAACGGCTGCTGATAATCAACCAGCTGTAGATATTCATATTTTACAAGGTGAAAGATCAATGGCTTCTGACAACAAAACTTTAGGTAATTTCCAATTAACTAACATACCACCAGCTCCAAGGGGAGTTCCACAAATTGAAGTTACATTTGATATTGATGCGAATGGTATAGTTAATGTTAAAGCTAAAGATTTAGGTACCAATAAAGAACAATCAATTACTATTACTTCATCTACTAATTTATCTGATGATGAAATTGATAAAATGGTTAAAGAAGCTGAGTCTAATAAAGCTGCTGATGAAAAACGTAAAGAAGAAGCAGATACAAGAAATGAAGCTGAACAAACAGTATTTATGACGGAAAAAGCTATTAAAGACTTGGGTGATAAAGTAGATAAAAAAGATAAAGAAGAAGCCGAAGATCTAATTAAAGATTTGAAAAAAGCTTTAGAAAAAGATGATCTTGATGATATTAAAGAAAAGAAAGATAAATTAAATGAAAAAGCTATGGCACTAGGTGCTAAAGTATATGAAGAAATGGCAAAAGAAGCTAAGGCCGATGATTCTTCAGATGATAATAAAGATGATAATGTTAAAGATGCAGAATATGAAGAAAAGTAAAGTTCTAGTTAGCTAGAACTTTCTCTTTATGAAAGGAATATTTTATGAAAAAAAGATCAGAAGTACCAGAAGAGTTGAAGTGGGATTTATCTAGTTTATATAAAAGTGAAGATGATTTTAATAAAGATTTTGACTATTTAAATAACAACTATAAAAAATATACGGAATTTGAAGGAAAGCTTAATAATGCTAAAGATATTTATAACTTTTTTATCTTTGATGAAGAGTTTTCTAAGAAATATGAAGCTGTTTATAATTATTCAGCAAGAAGATTTGATGAGGATATAACTAATTTTAAGTATCAAGAAATAAGTGGAAAGCTAGATAAATTAATGACTAATGTTTCTGAAGTAACATCATTTATTGTTCCTGAACTTATGAAGTTAACTGAAGATGATGTTAATAAATTTATAGAAGAAGAGCCTAAACTAGAACTTTATAGGTGGGAATTTAGAAATTTGCTTAGAGCTAAACCTCATGTTTTATCTTCAGAAAAAGAAAAATTGATTTCTCTTTTATCTAGTCCGCTTTCAGCGCTAGAAGAGATATCTTCTTACTTATGTGATTCGGATATTAAATTTGGAAAAATTACTGATGGTGAAGGAAAAGAAGTAGAACTTACTAACAATAATTATTCTTTATATATTTCTGATCAAAATAGAGATGTTAGAAAAAACGCTTTTTATACTTATTATAAGCAGTTTGAAAATATGCAAAACACTTTTGCTTCAGCTTATAGTGGCTATGTAAAGTCTAATAATATAAATGCTAAAATAAGAGGTTATAAAGATGCTAGAGAGGCAGCTTTATTTGGTGGAAATATAGATAGTAAAATTTATGATAATTTAATTGATACTCTTCATAAAAATTTAAATATTATGGATGATTATTATAAATTAAAGAAAGAAGTCTTGGGAGTTTCCGAAGTTCATATTTATGATATATATGCTCCTTTGATAAAAGAATCTGATAAGAAATATACTTTTGACGAAGCTAAAAATATTATAATTGATGCTTTATCAGTACTTGGCAAAGACTATACAGAAACTTTACAAAAAGCATTTAATGATAAGTGGATTGATGTTTATCCTAATATAGGTAAACGCGGAGGTGCTTATTCATCAGGATGTTATACCTCAAACCCATTTATACTTTTAAATTTTAATGGTAAGTTTCATGATGTTTCAACGTTAGCTCATGAACTTGGGCACTCTATGCATTCATATTATTCTATAAAGAACAACCCTTATATTTATTATAATTATAGAATATTTGTAGCTGAAGTAGCTTCACAAGTTAATGAAATTATTTTGGCTAGGTATTTAATTAATAATACGGATAACAAATTAGAAAAATTAAATATTTTAGATAGTTTGATGGAATTATTTAAAGGCTCTATTGTTAGGCAAACTATGTTTGCAGAGTTTGAAAAGATAACTCATGAAAAAGAAAAAGAAGGCGAAATATTAACTAGTAAATTTTTATCTGATACATATTATGATCTTTATAAAAAGTATTCTGGTGATGTTATGATATCTGATCCGGAAATTAGGTATGAATGGGAAAGAATACCACATTTCTATTATAATTTTTATGTTTATCAGTATGCAACTGGACTTGCTTCAGCATGTTACATAGCTAATAATATTCTTTCTGGTAAGGAAGGGGCTCTCGATAAATATTTGAAATTTTTAACTTTAGGTGGTTCTATGGATCCAGTAGATGAACTTAAGGTTGCTGGTGTTGATATAAGCAATCCAGAAGTTATTCAAAGTGCGATGGATATGTTTAAAGATGTTATTAATGAGTTTAAAGAGTTATACGAAAAGTAGGTGAAGTAAATGGATAAAAAAGATTATTATGAGGTTTTGGGTGTTTCTAAAGATGCTAGTGAAGCTGAAATAAAAAGTGCTTTTAGAAAACTTGCCAAAAAATATCATCCAGATGTTTCTAAAGAACCTGATGCAGCTGAAAAATTTAAGGAAGCTCAAGAAGCTTATGCGGTTTTATCAGATGCTGACAAAAGACGTCAGTATGATCAGTTTGGTCATGCAGCTTTTAGTGGAGCTTCTGGTCAAGGCGGTTTTGACTTTTCTGGCTTTGATTTCAGTGATATATTTAGTGATTTATTTGGTGGTTCTTTTGGTGGTGGTTTTTCTTCTTTTGATGGTTTTGGTGGATTTGGGCGAAATTCTAAAAGACCTCAGAAGGGTCAAGATAGAGTTATTAGAATTGACTTAGATTTTGAAGAAGCTATCTTTGGTACAAAAAAAACTATTAATTTAACTTTAAATGAAAAATGTGATGACTGTGATGGAAAAGGTGGTCACGGTTCTAAGAAATGTGATAATTGTAATGGAACTGGAACAGTATCTTCTAGACAGCAGACTTTATTCGGAGCTTTTATGACGCAGACTACTTGTTCTAAGTGTGGTGGCCGCGGTGAAGTATTTGAAGAAGTTTGTAAGAAGTGTCATGGTGACGGAAGAGTTAAAGCAAACAAAGATATTGAGGTAAAAATTCCTGAAGGTGTTGATACTGGTAATCAACTTAGAATTGCGGGGAAAGGTGAAGCCGGAATTAATGGCGGTCCTAACGGTGACATATACTTAGAGTTTAAGGTAAAGAAACATCCTTTATTTGTGAGAGATGCTAATGATATTCATTTAGATCTGCCTATAAGTATAACTGATGCAATTTTAGGTACTAAAAAGGAAGTTCCAACTTTAGAGGGACCGGTTAAAGTTAATATTCCTGCTGGTAGTCAAAATGGTGATATTTTAAGATTAAAAGGTAAAGGTATTTCTGATGTTAATTACCGAAGGAAGGGTGATATGTACATCACTTTAAATGTTATTATCCCTAGAAAATTAGATAGAGAACAGAAAAAAATATTTGAATCATTATCTGCCACAAAACTTGATAATGAAAAAGAATTTGATAGAGTAAAGAAATATTTATAGTTTCTTTACTTTTTATTATTTAAATGATAAAATATTTCCTCGCGAGGTGACTTTATGGTAGCAATTGATGATTTATACACAAGAGAAGATACTGCTTTAGAAATAAATAATCAAGATAATTTATTTAATATATATGAATATTGTCTACAAAATGAGTGTGGTGATGATCAAAAAACTTGTGCGATAGGGATGATTACTCCTAAGCAATCATTTACTTGTTTTTCAAGGAATTATCATGAATCAACGGTTGAATGTGTTTTATTTTCTTTATATGATGATTTTAATGATGTTCATAGGTCTACAAATTATGATTGGCATCAAACCGTTTATGAATATAATGATATATGTATTCAATATTTATTTAACAAAGATTTTTCCTTATTTTATATTTTAATATACCTTCCTAAAGAGATAAATAAATTTCAATATAGCAAGCTATTTGAATTATATGATTCTATAAAAAAAATAAACGATTATTTTGAGCGTAATGGTGGTAAAACGATTGAAATTCATTGTGGTTATCAAGAAAACGAAGGTTATAAAACTTTTTCTTTAGAAGAAGCCTTTACTTTTATGAAGGACAAAATTACTTTGGAAACTTCAAGGCAAGAAGTGGAAATAGTTTCTAGAGAAGAGCAAATGGCTCGAAGTTTAGTAAAAAGAAGAAAAAAGGTAAGGGATAATGTACAAAAGACTTCTTAGGAAGTTTTTTTGTAATTAGTATTAGTAATTTAAAGTTAAAAAATAGTGATTTTATAAGTATTTTATGGTATATTTATATTAGTGATATACATGATTGTATAAAACGGTGAGAAAGGATGATTTTATGGATGATATTTTAGTTTTAGCAGAAGAGAAAATGGAAAAAGCAGTTGAAAGTATGGAGAAGCGTTTTACTAATGTTAGGGCAGGTAGAGCTAATCCGGCTATTTTGGATGGAGTTATGGTTACTTATTATGGAACTCCAACGCCTCTTAAAAGTTTAGCGACAATTTCAATACCAGAAGCTAGACAACTTATGATTAAACCTTTTGATAGAAATTGTTTAAGTGATATTGAAAAAGGTATTTATGAAGCGAATGTTGGACTTACACCTAACAATAATGGTGAAGTTATAATTTTAAATATTCCAGCTCTAACTGAAGAGACTAGAAAAGGATATGTAAAAGAAGTTAAGCAGATTGCGGAAGATTGTAAAATTAATTTTAGAACAATTAGACAAGATGCGAATAATGATATTAAGAAAAACGAAGAACTTACGGAAGATGAAAAAGATAGTTTAACTGATGATATTCAAGAATTAATTAATAAATATAATAAAATTGTTGATGAAAAATTAAGTGAAAAAGAAAAAGATTTACTTAGTGTATAGGTGAATAAAATGTTTGGTAAAAAAGTAAATGTAAAGAAGATTAATGAAGTTGCTGATCTGTCAGCAAAAGTACTTAAAGTTTTATATTTGTTACTTATTGCTTTAGCTTTTTATGTTTTAATAAGATTATTTAAAGAGACTAAGATTTTAAGATTTTTTATAACTCTTTTAAAAGTTGTTTTTCCACTTTTTATTGGCCTTTTAGTTGCTTGGCTTTTTGACCCTTTTGTTTCATATTTAGAGTCTAAAAAAATCGGTAGACTTTGGGGAGCAATAATAACATATGTAATATTATTTTTCGTTATATTTTTGATTTTATCGTCATTAATCCCACTTTTAATTGATCAAGTTAAAGAATTTATTAATATGGTTCCTGGAGTTTTTCTCACGGTTAAAGGTTGGGGCAGTGATTTTCTTAATCATTTTCAAAGTAATGAACTTGTTGATGTTTCTAATATAAAGTCCCATTTTTTTGCTTCGGCTGAGACTTTTATGGCGGATGTTACAACAACAATGCCACAGAACTTTATTGGATTTGTTTCTAAAATGTTTTCATTATTTGGGACATTTATTTTGGGACTTATTATTGGCTTTTTCTTAATTGTAAATTTTGATAGTAGTTCTAAGTTGTTTAATTTTATTCCTAAAAAATATAGGGAAATTACGGTAGAACTATTAGATAATGTTAATGTTTCTCTTAGAAGTTATGTTAGAGGCGCAATTATTGATTGCGGAATTATATTTATTCTTTCTTCTTTGGGATTATGGATGGTCGGATTAAAAGTGCCAGCATTATTTGGATTATTTTGCGGACTTACAAATATTATTCCTTATGCTGGACCTTATATTGGTGGAGCGCCAGCAGTTATCGTAGGATTTACGCAAAATCCAATGATTGGAGTTTTATCTTTAATTGTAATTGCGGTTATTCAATTTTTAGAGGGTAATTTTTTGCAACCTCTTATTATGTCAAAGACAACAAAATTACATCCTGTTACAATTATGCTTGGACTTTTGATTTTTGGTTATTTCTTTGGTATTATAGGTATGCTTATTTCAACGCCTTTAATATCAACAGTTAAAACAATATTTAAGTTTTATGATGAAAGATATGGAATTATAAAAAAAGAAGATATGGAAAGTCACGAAACATTATAGCGTGATTTTTCTTTAAGGAGGCTTTTTATGGAGAGAATATATGTTATTGCAGGTAAAGCACGTCATGGGAAAGATACAACGGCATTAGCTATAAAGAAAGCATATAAAGATAAACGAGTTATTAATCTAGCTTATGGAAATTATATTAAGGAATTTGCAAAAAAAATAAGTGGCTGGGATGGTAGTGAAAGTTCTAAGCCACGCGAGCTTTTACAAACTCTTGGTACGGACATAATTCGTGATAAGATAGATGAAAATTTTTTTGTTAAAAGATTATGTGATGATATAAAAGTGTATAGTTATTATTTTGATATTATTACAATTTCTGATGCTAGATTTCCAAATGAAATAGAGTTTCCTAAAAAAATGTTTGATAATGTTATTTCTATTAAGGTTGTTAGAGATAATTTTAAAAGTCCTTTAACTGAAAAGCAGCAACATCATTTAACAGAAACAGCTCTTGATAATTATGATAATTTTGATTTTATTTTAAAAAATGATAAAACGATTGCTGATTTAGAAAAAAAGGTAGAAGATATAGTAAAGAAGGTAGAACATGAATATTAAAGATGAATACATAAAGTTTTTTGAAAAAAATGGTCATAAGCAAATTCCTAGTAGTCCATTAGTGCCAGAAAATGATTCCACAGTTTTGTTTAACACGGCAGGTATGCAGCCATTAATACCTTATTTGATGGGTGAAAAACATCCTTATGGAAAGAGACTTTGCGATTATCAAAAATGTGTAAGGCTTACAGACTTAGATGAAATTGGCGATACAACGCACCATACTTTTTTTGAAATGCTTGGTAACTGGAGCTTAGGTGATTATTTTAAAAAGGAATCAATTGGCTATAGTTTTGATTTTTTAACAAAAGTTTTAAAAATACCTGTTGATAAGCTTGCGGTTACAGTATTTGAGGGTGATGATAGTATTCCTCGTGATGAAGTTTCAGCAAACAGATGGATGGAACTTGGTATACCAGAAGAGCGTATTGCTTATTTAGGGAAAGACGATAATTTTTGGATTGCCGGAGATAGTGGACCATGTGGTCCTGATACAGAGATTTTTTATTTTAGAAGTGATGAAAAAGTACCTTCTAAATTTGATCCTAATGATGATAGATGGGTTGAAATTTGGAACAATGTATTTATGGAATTTTATCAGGATGAAAATGGTAATATAACTGAGCTTGCTTCAAAAAATGTTGATACTGGTATGGGACTTGAAAGGATAGTTTCAGTAATTGAAGGAACTGATGATAACTACAAATCTTCAATATGGAAAGATGTTATTGATCTTATTTCTGATATTGCTTTAATGCCATACGAAGGTAATGAAAAAGCTATGCGTGTTATTGCGGATCATATTAGAACAGCAACTTTTATTATTGCTGATCCAGCGGGAGTTAAACCGAGTAATACGGATAGGGGTTATATTTTAAGAAGACTTATTAGAAGAGCGATTAGATATGCTAAAAAGTTAAACATCGATATAAATGGCGATTTTGCATTAAAGATTGCTGATTTAATTATTAAAAAATATGTAAAATATTATCCAGAACTTGAAAACAAAGACATGATTTTTGAAGTTTTACAAAATGAACAAAAGAAATTCAGCAGAACTTTAGAAAAAGGACTTAGAGAATTTGATAAGTTAGTTAAAAATGAAAGTTTTGTCGATAAGACTGTGGCTTTTAAATTATATGATACTTATGGTTTTCCAATCGAGCTTACTATTGAAGAAGCTTCATCAAGAGGAATGGATGTTGATGTTAAAGGTTTTGAAGAAAAGTTTAAGGAACATCAAGAAAAATCTAGAACAGCTTCTCAAGGAATGTTTAAAGGTGGTTTACTTGGCCATAGTGAGATAGAGACCAAATATCATACAGCAACGCATTTGCTTAATGCTGCTTTAAAGAAAGTTATCGGGCCTTCGACTTATCAAATGGGTAGTAATATAACTACGGAAAGACTTAGATTTGATTTTCCATGTGATCATAAATTAACTGACGAAGAAAAGAAGAAGGTTGAAGATTTGGTTAATGAATGGATAAAAGATGATTATCCAGTTATTAAAAAAGAAATGAGTAAAGAAGAAGCTATTAAATCAGGGGCAGAATGCCGATTTATTGAAAAGTATCCAGATATTGTTACAGTTTATTCTATTGGCGATTTTTCTTCGGAATTGTGTGGTGGTCCTCATGTTAAACATACTGGTGAAATCGGACATTTTAAGATAAAAAAAGAGGAATCTAGTAGTGCAGGAGTTAGAAGAATTAAAGCTGTTTTGGAAGATTAAAAATGATTTATTTGAACATTTGTGCACATTGACAAACTAATGATTTTTTGAGAAAATATTTTTATAGAAAGAAGGTAAGCTATGTTACAAGAAAGATTACTTTTGACACCTAAAGATATTTTAGAAAAAGAATTTAAAATTGATACTCGTGGCTATAGACCACAAGAAGTTGACAAGTTTTTAGATGCCGTAATTAGTGATTATGAAGAAATGATTTCAGCTATGAAAGAACTTGAAAAAGAAAAGAAAAGTTTGATAGATGAGAACATAAGATTAAAACAAGAAGTAAGAAATGCTAGAACTAAACTTGATGTTCTTCGTGAATCTGGCAACAATGATGTATCTAATGCGGACTTGTTAAGACGCCTATCTAATCTTGAAAAAATAGTTTATGAAAACAGATAATATTTTGGCAAACGCTGCATTTTAATAATGTAGAGGAAAGTCCATACTTGCATAGTCTGTGATGACTATAGTGTTTGTGCTTGGGGAAAAAATAACCCAAGGTAGCTTTATTAGCTAACGACGTGAATAGCCTAAGTCTTTGATATGGCAATTTCACTTAAAGTGCCGCAGTGACGATGTTTCTAGAAATAGAAAAGTGAAACGAGGTAAACTCCGCAAGCAAGAAACCCAAATTTTGGTAGGGGAACCTAATAAGAGAGAAAATAAGAATTTCTTATGGGACTGGTAACAGTAGATAAATGTTTGCCCCTTTTTAAGGAACAGAATATGGCTTATAAAATATTATTGTTTTTAGAAAGGATTTTATGAAAGAAATTGGTGAAAAATTAAAAGAAGCTCGTGAAAGTATTGGAGTTTCTATTGAAGAAGTAGCCGAAGATTTAAAGGTTAGAGCTTCGCAAATTGAAAATATTGAAGCTGGCAATTCTTTAGCATTTAAAGATGTATTTAATTTAAAATATTTAATTAGAGATTATTCTAAGTATTTAGGTCTTAATAAAGAAGATTTGGTTGATGAGTTCAATGAATATCTTTTTGATTATACTTCTAGATTATCTTTAGATGATATTAAAATGGCTAAGAAAGAACGTAAACAAGCAAAAAGAGTTAAATCTCCTTATACTATTGAAAAAAGTAACACATTATCAATTGTTTTGTTTGTTTTATGGTTAGTTATTCTTATACTTGTACTTGTAATAGTTTATTTTTTAATTAATATTAACGCAGTAGATGACAAAGATTTTGTCGAAGGTGCGGTAGTTACAGAAAGAGAGTAGTGTATTTATGAATTTACCTAATAAATTAACATTAACTAGAATTTTTATGACATTTTTAATTATTATCATTTTATTGTTCCCATTTTCAGCAATGGGAATCACAATACCACGAATATTTGTAAACGAATCAATTGTTATTGATATTCGTTATTTAATCGCAGGTGTGCTTTTCATTTTAGCTTCAGTTACGGATTTCTTTGATGGAATGATTGCTAGAAAATACGATTTAATTACTGATTTTGGAAAGATGATTGATGCTATTGCGGATAAAATATTAGTTAATTCAGTTTTAATTATTTTATCTGCACAAGGTTTTATTCATCCTGTTATTCCGGTAATAACTATTGTAAGAGATACTATTGTTGATTCAATTAAAATGGTTGCTGGATCTAAAGGAAATGTTGTAGCCGCAATTAAAACTGGAAAATATAAAACAGCTTCTTTGATGGTTGGTATTGTTTTAACATTATTTTATGATATGCCATTTGAACTTTGGAATATTCATGTTTCAGATTTCTTGCTTATCGTAGCAGCAGCTTTATCAATTATATCTGGAGTTCAATATTATAATATGAATAAAAAGTATATTTTTGGTGAAAACGGAGAAATTTAATTTCTCTTTTTTTATTATAAATTTATTGTTAATTTTTCTTTTTTTACTATATGAATTTTCTTTTTTTGCTAATTTTTAATTTACAATGTGTACAAATTATTTGAACAAATGTTCGTAAAAGTGTTGACAAAGAAAATATATTATTATAAAATTGATTTGTAGGAGTAAAGGAGGAAAACATATGGCAAAGACAGCCAGTGATAGTGATCAAAATTTAAAACAGGTTCTTGCAGACATTGAAAAACAATTTGGAAAAGGTTCAATTATGAAACTAGGTGACAATGAACACAGAGAGATAGATGTTGTATCTAGTGGTAGTATAGCTTTAGATGCAGCTTTAGGAATTGGTGGTTATCCTAAAGGGAGAATTATAGAAATATATGGACCAGAGTCTTCTGGTAAAACAACATTTGCGTTACATGCGATTGCGGAAGCGCAAAAATTAGGTGGCAAAGCAGCTTTTATTGATGCTGAAAATGCGTTAGATCCACAATATGCGGCAAATTTGGGAGTCAATATTGATGATCTTTTACTTTCACAACCTGATAATGGAGAACAAGCTTTAGAAATTACAGAAGCTTTGGTTAGAAGTGGGGCAATTAGTGTAATTGTTATTGATTCAGTAGCAGCTTTGGTACCACAAGCGGAAATCGAAGGCGAAATGGGTGATTCACATGTTGGCCTTCAGGCTAGGCTTATGAGTCAAGCTTTAAGAAAATTAGCAGGCATTATTAATAAAACTAATACAATTGCAATTTTCATAAACCAGCTTCGTGAAAAGGTTGGAGTAATGTATGGTAATCCGGAAGTTACCCCTGGAGGGCGTGCCCTTAAATTTTATTCTTCTATTAGACTTGATATAAGAAGAAACGAACAAATTAAATTGGGTACAGAAATTATTGGTAATAAAACAACGGTTAAGGTCGTTAAAAATAAGATGGCGCCACCTTTTAAATCATGTCAAGTTGATATTATGTATGGAACTGGTATTTCTAGAGAAGGGGAACTTGTAGATTTGGCTGTTGAAGCATCTGCTTTAGAAAAATCAGGTGCTTGGTATTCTTATAACGGTGAAAAAATTGGTCAAGGTAAAGAGACTGTAAAAGAATATTTAAAACAAAATCCAAAAGTATATGATGAATTATATAAAAAAGTTCGCGAATTTTATAATTTAAAATAATATAAGACGACGGTTGGTCGTCTTTTTTGAAAAATATTTTGACTTTTGTGTATTTTTTGTTATAATAATTTTAGAATATGGAGGGATGTATAAATGGAACAAAGAAAATCCGATATCGATACTGGAGACGGCAATGTAGTTAATGTTAATAGTAATGGTTTAAATTATAGTTTTGATTTTTCTAGTCAGGTTAATTCAAATTCGGGAGAGGTAAATCCTGCTGCGCAACCAATGCCAGCGCCAGAAGTACCTGTTGCAGAACCTAGTGTTACCCCAGCTCCTCTTGAAGAAGCGGTAGCTCCAACACCAATGGAAGCTGCACCAGAAGTAGCTCCTACAGTAGAACCAGTGGTAGCACCTGCACCAGAAGTAGTTCCTGCAGTTGAGCCAGTGGCAGCACCTGCACCAGAGGTAGTTCCTACAGTAGAGCCAGTTGCAGCACCTGCATCAGAGGTAGTTCCTGCAGTAGAGCCAGTTGCAGCACCTGCACCAGAAGTAGTTCCTACAGTAGAACCAGTGGCAGCACCTGCACCAGAGGTAGTTCCTACAGTAGAGCCAGTGGCAGCACCTGCACCAGAAGTAGTTCCTACAGTAGAGCCAGTGGCAGCACCTGCACCAGAGGTAGCTCCTGCAGCTGAACCAGTGGCAGCACCTGCACCAGAGGTAGCTCCTACAGTTGAACAAGCTACAACTCAAGCTACTCAAAGTGATGAGTTAATTAAAGATAAAAAAGGAACTAAAAAATTTATAATTATTATTGCAGCAATTGTAGTAGCGTTTATAGTTGCTTTACCTATTATTTTTAAATATTTAGGTTAATTATTTTTGATTTATCGTTTTAAAAATATTGAATATTTTATGGAAATTATCATTTTCTTTGATAATTTCTTTTTTTATTTTTTTTATTGCTTCATTAATATTTTTTTCTTTTTTTCGAAAGCATTCTAAGCAAATGTAATTTATTTTTTGATAATCATTTTTTATATATATTTTATTTAATTCTTTTAAAATATATTTTTGGTTTTCTAATTCAAATCTTGTTTTAAAAATATTTTTATGTCTTTTTAAAATTTTATATTTAATTTTATACTCCTTTTGTTTTTTAATGATACTTATTATTTCTTCTTGTTCATCTATATATAAAGCACTTTTCATATAATTTAGGCCATTTTTATTAAATTTTATAGCTGCTATATCTTTTCCGTCACTAAATATAGCACTATAATTTAATTCTTTACTTTTATTAAAAGGTTCTGCTTTATTATTTATCTTATTTAAAAATTCTTTTGTTATTTTTATTTCATTATTTTTTATATTGTAAAAATCTTGCGTAGCTATTTTAATAATTGGTATTTTACGGATATGAATAATTTTGTCGGTGTGATTCCATTCATAAAAATCATAAAAAACTTTATTAAAATTTAAATAGGTATCATATATGTAATTCATTTTAATCTCCTTTAGTGTATATTGCTAGAAAAGTCATAATTAATCCAACAGGACCAATCAAGCATTCACTTTTTCTAATAATAAAATTAACGTATTCTAAAAAATTATACCCTAGTGGTATTAAGTTTAAGTAACTTATTATAAATATAAAACCTATAACGCTGAACCCAAATCCTAATAGGAAAATAGTAATTCTTATAATCATGTTATCACTTCTAATTAATAATACTATTTTATTTGTTATTTTTTACTTGTATTTCATAACTTGAACTTTAAATGATAAAAAGTTATAATGTGAATGGTGGTTAATCATGGAATATAAATTTAAGTTACCAGAGTTTGAAGGTCCACTTGATTTGCTTTTACATTTAATCAAACAAGAAAATATTGATATTTTTGAAATTAATATTGCTGAAATAACTGATCAGTATTTAAAATATATTGAGCAGATGGAGCACCTTAATTTAAATATTGATAGTGAGTATTTAGTTTTAGCCTCAGAGCTTATTGAATTAAAATCTCGTGAGTTACTTCCGCATGATGATATTGAAGATGATTATGAGGAAGACCCTAAAGAAAATTTAATTAATAGATTAATTGAATATCAAAAATATAAAGAAATAAGTCAAAAACTAAGAGTTTTTGAAGGTGAGCAAAAAGAACTTTTTTCAAGATTACCTAGTTTACTTGATGAGTTCCATGATACGAATGTTAAAATAGACGAGGAAATAGATTTAGATGATTTACTTAAAGCTTTTATGAGGTTTCAAGAAAAGAAAGCGTATGAAAAACCACTTAATACAGTTGTAGCTCGTAAAGAATACTCTGTTCAAAAAAGGGCCAAGGAAATTAATGAAAAGCTTAAAAAGAAAAAGAGATTAAAATTTGATGAATTATTTGATATATATACTAAGGAATATGTTGTTGTTACTTTTTTGGCTGTGCTTAATTTAGCTAAGGAAGGGCAGTTAACACTTAAACAAGATAGAAACATGGATGCGATTATTTTGTCTGTCAAAGGAGAGATTTAGATGAATTTAGAAGCGGTGTTAGAGGGATTACTTTTTGTTTCTGGAGAAGATGGAATTTCTAAAGAAAAAATAATGTCTATTTTAGATATTGATTCTGATGAAGCAGATAATCTTATAGATAAATTAACTTTAAATTATAGTAGTGATAATAGAGGATTTGAAATCAAAAAATTTGGGGATAATTATAAACTTGTTACTAAGAAGGAACATGCAGAATATTATAAAAAATTAGTTGACGATGAAATTTCCGAATCACTTAGTAGTTCGGCTTTAGAAACGCTAGCTATTATAGCTTATAATGAGCCTATTACTAGAGTAGTGGTAGATGAAATCAGAGGCGTTTCTAGTGCCCATATAATTAGAAAACTTGTTTTAAAAAATTTAATAAAAGAAGTTGGCAGATCAGAACTTCCAGGAAGGCCTATACTTTATGGAGTGACAAATCAATTTTTAGATTATTTTGGGCTTAATTCAACTAAAGATTTGCCGGTTATCGAATTTGAAGAAGAATTTACAGAAACAGAATTATATGATTCTAAGTATAATGAAGAAAATTCATAAAATATCTTTAAAAACATAATTATAAATGGTATAATTATGTTACCTGCTTGCGTGGCGAAACTGGTAGACGCGCACGACTCAAAATCGTGTGGCTTCGGTCTTGTGGGTTCGACTCCCACCGCAAGCACCATTTAGAAATTTGTTCGAACTATTCGAGCTTTAAATATCGAGAACTTGAAAAAAGTTCTTTTTTTATGTTTAAAATGTGGTACAATATAATTGTGGGAAAATAGGAGAGTGTGATTATTGTGGGAAATGAAAAAAAAGGAAGAGGATTAATAGGCGTGGTTATTGTTTTGGTATTATTAGTTTTAGGTTTAAGTGGTTATATCATTTATGACAAAGTAATAAATGATAATGGTTCAAAAACTGAAGAACCTATAGTACCTAATGTTGTAGATGTAGATGTTGAAGGAGATACAGCAAATGTGAATGCTGCAATAGTAGAAGGCTATTACAAATATGGACAGATATATTCTACAGATGAAAAACCTTGTGATGCAGAAAAAAATCCATTGCATGGGGAAACTACAGAAATTTTGTTTAACAGTGATGGTACATGTATATTAGCTTATGCGGCTGATTGTGGTGGTGGATATCGTTGGACTGGTACTTATACAATTAATAATAACGAATTAACTATTAAATGCGATAGTGGTTATGGGTCTTGTAATGCATTTGATGGAAAATATACAATTAATGAATATGGAGTTATCATTGATAAAGATAATCATTTATATGCAAAGGTTAATACAGCAAATATTCAGGTGTTAACAGACTAATTTTTGATATTTTAAAACAATGTTTGGTAATCAAGAACATTGTTTTTTTATTAAAATAAAACTGTTTTTGACATTATTTTGCATTTTTTTTGCATTCAAATATTTTATTTAGAAATAAATTTTATAAAAAATGTAGAATTTATTTTTTTTATTTGCTATAATGTATTATGAAAATAGAGGAGACTCTTTAGGAGGGAAAAATATGAAAAGATTTAAAAAACTATTTGGTTTAACATTTGCTTTATTATTTATGGTATTTACTGTCAATCCAGTAAAGGCTGCACCTACTTCAATTACAGTTTCTACTGATGGATACATGTATGATGCGAGTACTGAAAAGCCTTATTTAATTCCGGAAAACCCGGATAATGATGGAAAATATACTTGGGCTAAATTAAAAACTTCTGATAATAAAATAGCTTATTGTATTGATCTTGATAAAACTTGGCCATCTGGGGATTCAATGACTGTTTCAGATGGTGAGGTAAGCGCAGGTTTAGTTTATATCTTACGAAACGGTTATCCACATAAAACGATAGTTGATGGCGGCGAAAAAGATAGATATATTACTCAAGGTGCTGTGTGGCTTTACATGAAAAATTCAACTGAATTTGGTGAAACATTAACTGATACATACGGTTTAATCCCTTATATGAGAAATTTAGCTAGTGCAGCTAGAACAAGTGGCGGTTCATCTGGAAATGCAACTGTTGATTTAAGTATTAGTGGGCCAGAGATGACTCAGTATGCTAATTATTATATTTCTCCAGAAATAAATGTAACAGTTTCTGGTGCATCAACTTATTCTGTCACTGTAACGGGTGCTACGGGGGCTGAAGCTGTAACGACTTCTGGAACGGTAAAAACTACATTTAATGCTAATGAAAAATTTAGAGTTAGAGTTCCTAGTTCTGTAGGTGCTGGAAAAAATATAACGGCAACAGTTAAAGTAGCTGGAACGTCTTATGCATTAGTTCCTGGTAGTAATGAAACCCAAAGAGTTATTACACTATATGAAGATGAGGTTTCTGATACAAAAACTGTACAATTAAGAACTTCTGAAAGTGTTTGTGTTAATTATGTAATTGTTGGTAATGTTAAACCTGATCCAGCTAAAACAGATCCTACTCCTGATCAATGGTGTGATAAAAAAGGTACGGAATATGATCAAGAAAAAGAATTAACTACTAGAACAAACTGTACTTTCAAAGGCTGGTTTACTAAAGAAGATTTAACTGGTAAATGGGTAGATGGAACAGCGCTTATGCAAGATTTAACTTTGTATGGAGCTTGGGATTGTCCAGCTACGGTTATAGTTCCTCCTACGGCAGCAAACACGCCACTTATTATATTAGGTGTTGGACTAATTTGTGTATCTGTTTGTGTTTATTACTATATTCGCACTGATGGTGGAACAAAGAAAACAAATAAAAACAAAGATTAATTGAGATCTTTGTTTTTTCTTTTTAAAGTTTATTAATTTACTTTTATTTTTTATAAAAATGTGTTAAAATGTAGAAGAGAATAATAAAGGAGAGATAGGTATGATATTAAGAAAGCCTTATGCAGTTTTTATCAAATATTTTAGACATTTGCACGCCGCTATGGCTTTATTTTCGCTATTTGTTTTAATTCATTCTTTCTCTTTATACAACTTTTTTAGAGTATACTCAATCGATTATAGATCAGCGACAAGCAATTTTTCTAGTGGTAGTTATTTAGGAATATTTTATTTCTTCTTGATTTTCTTGATTTTAATTTTAACTATTATATTTTTAGCTGTTGCTTTTTATAAAAACAAGCCAAAGAAAATGTATTTATATAATTTGGCTTTATATTTAGCGGTTTTAATTCTATATTATTTTAGTTCTGGAGCTTTAAACAATATTGAAAAAGTAATTTTAGATATTAAAGTTGCGAAGGCATTTAGAGACATTTCATTAATAGTAACTTTATTACAGGTTGCTAGTTTTCTATTTACTTTAATGAGAGCAACTGGTTTTGATATAAAACAGTTTGACTTTGGGACAGATTTACAGAAAATGGATATTTCAACCAAGGATAATGAAGAATTTGAAGTTGCTGTAGATTTTGATAAAGATAGTTTTATTCGTAATGTCAAAAGAAATTTAAGACATACAAAGTATTTCTTTTTTGAACACAAATTTATTATAATTAGTGTTTCTTTAATTGTTTTTTTGGCCTTGTCTTTTTACATTTATTCTAATATCAGGGCATTTAGTTTAAATTATCATGAAGGTGATACTTTTACGGTTAGTAATGCTACTATTAATGTTAGAGATTCATATATTGTAGATTCAAATATCGATGGTGAAAAAATTGTTGATACCACAGATAATCCTGGGGCTGTAGCTGTTGTTAGACTTCAGTTAAAGGGTGATGAAAAATATACTTTTAATACAGGACTTGTAACTTTAAAAGTGGGCAATTTTTCTTATAAACAAAATGTCAGATTAGCTAATAAATTATACGATTTAGGAATTCCTTATATCGATCAAAAATTTAATAGTGAATTTACTTCATATATTTTTGCTTTTGAAATTCCTAGTGCTTGGGCACATAAATCTATGAAAGTAGGCTTCAATGATAATTATAGTTTTGTCAAAGGACAAGTTGGTGCGGTTAATGCTTATGTAAAATTAAAACCAAAAGATTTAAGAAAAGATGGTGAAATGTTTACTAAGAAATTAACACAAACAATAAATTTCGATGATAGTATTTTAGGCTCTTCAAGTATGCTTATAAACAGCTATGAAATAAATAACAAATTTAAATTAAATTACAAATTTTGTTATAGTGATGACAAATGTTTTGATTCTATAGAATATTTAACAGCCAAAGCATCTGGCAATTATTTTAAAACTTTATTAAGAATTAATGGACGTTTGATTATCGATCAAAATTTAAACATCAGTGATGTTTATGATTTTAGAACTCTTGTCAATAATTTTGGGGTATTAACTTATAAAGTTAATAATGTGTGGAAGTCACATAAACTAGATTCCGAAATCATAAAACCAGTTAAAGCTCAAACTGATGATTCATTTATAGAAATACCTTATGATGCTAAGGATGCAGCGGAAATGTACATAACTTTAAATATCCGTAATCAAATTTACAAATATGTTTTGAAATAAGGATTTATTATGTTATAATATAAAGGAGGATAGATTATGAAAACTAGATGGTACAAATATTTAACGGTTTTATTTGTGTTTTTGTTTATCTTCCCTTTAAATTCAAAGGCTGAATGTGATTATAAAAGGATGGCTGAGCTCAATAAAATAGCCAGCAATGTTCAAGTTGTTTATAATTATGATGTTGGTCAAGATGGTGTACCCGTTTTCAAATTAAATATTGGAAATATTACTAACGATATTTATGTGGAAGATAATTATGGCGGTATCTATGAGAAAAATACAGAAAACATCGTTTTAGATATGAATGTGAAGTATAAACTTATTATTTTTTCAAAAGATGGGGCTTGCTTTGGTGAAAAACTACTTACAAAATATGTTCAAACACCGTTTTTCAATTTATTTGCCAATTTATCTTTATGTGAAAACAGGAATGATGAAAAATGTAATATATGGTTTAATTCATCGGAATTGACGGCCGCTGATTATTATGAGCCTAAGGATGAACCAACTACGAAAGAAGAAAAAAAAGTGAAACAAAATAAT
>CAZKKR010000022.1:0-20265 GCA_964553605.1 uncultured Muribaculaceae bacterium
GGAAATAGTGCTTATCCTGCAGTTCCTGAGGCGCAGGCTGAACTTCTCTGTTGAATGCATAACTTGTTCTTTAGCAGTTTTATAAAGTCTATGTTTACTACCAAAATAACCTTTAGCTTGTTTTAGTGCTTTCTTTCTTCTAGCACGATGTATTGTTCCACCTTTAACTCTCATTTTTCTTCCTCCTTAAATTACTTATTAATAATAGTTTTTAATCTTTTGTTATCAGCACTACTTAATCCTGATTCATGATGTCTTCTTCTTCTAGAAGCATTACTTCTATTAGTAGTTTGATGTAATTTGTTAGCTGGTTGAAATTTAATAGAACCACTTTTTCTAACTTTTAAAACTTTTGAAAGCCCCTTATGAGTTTTAGCTTTTATCTTTTTTGACATAGTCATCCTCCTATTTTTCTTTATTTGGTGCAAGTATCATAGCCATAATACGACCATCAATTTTAGGTTGCTGCTCTATACTAGCAATATCATTACAAGCATCAGCAAAACGCATAATAACATCTTTACCTAAATTACTATGAGCAATTTCGCGGCCCTTAAACCTAATACTAACTTTAACTTTATGACCTTTTTCCAAATATTTTCTAGCATTCTTAAGTTTAGTATTAAAATCATGGGTATCAATAGTAACAGAAAGCTTATACTCTTTCATTTCTAAGTTTGCCTCTCTTTGTCTTTTCATATTTTCTTTCTGTTTCTTCTTATTTTCATATTTGTAGCGATTATAATCCATTATTTTACAAACTGGTGGTTTGCCACCTGGATTCATTAACACTAAATCAAAGCCCGCATATGAAGCTAGTGTTAGTGCATCTTTAATAGGTTTTACCCCTAATTGCTCTCCATTAGGACCAATAACCATTACTTCTTTAGCATGAATTTGCTCATTGATAAATAAATCTTTTTCTTTTGCGATACAAGACACCTCCAAATAATTTAATTAAAAAAGTAAGCGCAATGCGCCCACTTCACCTATCAGTTATTAACTATTTCGGCATTTACCCATCACTATAGTGCAATCGGGTGAGAAGTGGACACTTCTTCTTTCCTTTTTCAAATTACACAATGATTATACATATAAATTATATGTATGTCAAGCATTTTAATTAACATTTACTAATAAATTAATTTAAAAATTATCTGTGATGATGCGAGTTTTTAAAAGACGTTTCTGCTTCTTGCTCATCGTTACGCATTTGTGCTTCAATTTTTCTATATAATTCGATAACTTGTTCTTTCGTTAACATAGTATGTTCATATTCATCATTCGCTAATGGGATAAAATCTTTGTGCCTATCCACACTACCAATTATTTTATTATTACGCATTAAATCTATATAAATATCATTATCAGTTCTATAAAATATACCTGAACAGCTAAATTCTTTAGGATAACTACTTTCAGTATGATAAGAAACATATACAGGTATATCATCATATTCATTTATTGATTCCACACCTTCGCGATCAGATGTGTCTGTTATTACCATTCGATCAGAATAAGTTCCATATACTAAGCGATTTATATCATAAGTCCTATCTACTTGTTTTTCAACCACTTTATCTACAACATCTCTAATTTTTCTACGCTGTGCTTCTCTTGCTTCAGTTTCCTCTTTTATCTTTGCCTGCTCCTGTTCTTTTCGTTTTCTTGAGAAAGCACCCGTTCTTATCTCTTCTTTAACTTTCCTATATTCATCAATAATCTGTTGTTTCGTTTCTTCACCATAATTTAAATTTTCAACTTTTTTAGAGTAATCATCAAGATCAACTTTAACACCGATTGGATATTTAGAAAGCTCATCAGCTGGTAAATCACACGATAAAGAATATACATAACTAGAATAGACATTTGCACTGTAACGAATATCATCTTCCATAGACGGAATATATTTTGGTACAAGAATCGGTAGCTTTTCTTTAGTAGTTAAATCTTCAAAAATACCATCTCCTAAATACCTTAATAAAGTATCTTTACGAGCCATTTCGGCCGAAAATATTTCTCTATCCTTTGTAACCTTTGTCGCTGATGATTCCCCTTCCATTTCGTCCATATAAGTAAATTGCACTTCCGTGTAAAGATCTTTGTTTAACTCCTCATCAGTAGTAAAAAAATCAGAATAACTCACTTTATATATTTGTCCTCTATATTTAATTTCTTTTAAACTTCTACGTACGTTTTTTAATACTCCCATAATACAATCCTCCTTCTAATCACTTAGAAATACCTTACGTTTAAAGTATAACACTTTATTCTTTCGCTTTCAATAAAATAAAAGCTTATTTACACATGTTACCATTTATTTTTTAATAAAACATATTCTTCCAAAGTAGCAATATCCTTATAACGAAAACATCAAGGTTCAAAATTGTAACCTGTAATTTCTGCTTTGTTTTTAGGATATCTTAATATAAACCACATTTATAAGAATTATCAAATATCAATTAATAAAGATAATTCATCAATTCTCGTCCTAATATTTTATTTTTATAATGTATATAATTTACTCGTACGCATAAATTATATACATATCAAGAAAAGTATTTTTTAAATATTTCGTTCTCAATAAAAGACAAACCAAGAAAAATAAAAATAAATGAGTTATAATTATCTTAGAGGTGATAAAATGATTGGTAAGGCTCTTAAATTCATGAGGACGAATTGCAAAATGAGCCAAAAAGAAGTAGGAGATAAAGTTTTATTGGCTAGAAATACAATTTCTCAATATGAAACTGAAACAATTCAACCTACTTTTGCTACAATAGAAAAAATAGCCAACATTTGTGGATATAATATTTATTTTGAAGACAAAAAAACGAATAAAAGATTTGACCTAAAAACCTTACAAAGAAAATAACAACATTAAATGTTGTTATTTTTCATTTATTTTATCAATAATACTTTCAATTTTTTGAGCTTCTTCTATAGTATCATCATAAATAAAAGTAAGCTCCGGAATTTGCCTAATTTCAATTCTATCTCTAAGTTCATGCCTTATAAAACCACTAGCTTCTTTTAAAGCTTTTAAAGTGATTTCTTTTTTACTTTCATCTAAAACGGTAAAATATACTTTGGCATATCCCAAATCACTACTAACTTTAACATCAGTTATTGTTACAAAATTAATATCTTTATGTTTAACTTCATTTGCAATAATATAACTTATCTGTTCAATTAACGCATCTGATATTCTTTCAAGTTTAATACTCATTAATATCCCTCTTTTCTTAATACTATTATACCAATTAATTTATAAAAGTAAATATTAAAAAAAATCAAGAAAACCTTGATTTTTTTCATTTACACTGTTTTTTCACGCGATTCATTAACAATTGTATAAGTAGATTCAAAAGCACCCTTTTCAATAGTATTATAACTTTGTCTTTCTTTATCATAAGTTACAATATAAGAACCGTTTAAACCAACAGCCATTTCACCCCAAGAAGTTTCAATAACAACATCTTCAGAAAGTTTAGCTACAGCTCTAGGATCTGGAACTGGTGAGAAAGTACCATCCATATTAGCATTATACATTTTTGGAAATTTATTTGCTCTAACAATATACTGTTCATTTGAAGTACTATGTGTATTAGTGACAACTATATCTGGAGATTTGCTACCATCACCCATATCAGTCTCACGAACATCGTTTTTCGTTTCAGATAAAATATATTCCTTTCCTTCATAAACAGTTTTTAACGTTGTAATAATTTCTTCCCCAACAGTGCCAGGTCTAGCTTCAACAGGTTCAGATTTACAACCAACACATTTGTCAGTTTCGGGAATATTTTCATCAATATATTTTTGAATTTCCCCTCTTTTAATTACACGACACTTAATCACCCTATCCGGATAGAGTTCAGGATTTGGACTTTTTAAAACAACTTCTTGATATTCTACATTTTCCATCATATACCTCCAATTCTATTATAAACACTATTTTAATGGCTCAAATTTTATCAGTGTTTTAAACAAATAATACTATTTACTATTACCCTTTTCTATAGGTTTATCTCCAGAAATCATAAATTCTTCTCTAATTTCATTTAAATCTTCCGCAGTAAGTTGTTGTGGGATATTTTTCCCTTGCACATCTTCTGCTTCTTCTTTCACTTCAGATTCATAATTACTAATAGGCTCATCTATTTCAAGTGGCTCATCATTACTAATAGGTTCATCAATTTCAAGAATTTCAATATCATCATCAGCCGCTTCTTTAACCTCAAACGATTGTTCAACAGCCTTCAAAGCTAATGATTTTTTTTCATTTAAATATAAAATAATTTTTTCAATATCTTGTTCAGAATACCTTGAAACAACACTATTAACAGCTGCAGAAACCTCATCTATTTTTAAATTTAATTCGCTCGCATTTTCAGTATTATTTAAAGTAATACTTAAAGGATATTCTAATAATCGCTTTTGTAAATTAGCTTGTTCAGTAAAAGTATTAGTAATAGTGCCACTATTATTAATCTCACAAACACCAAACACCTGTCCACTAGTTAAATCTAAAAATTTACCATCACCAACATACTCAACTATCGTATAAAGTGAATCGATTTCTTGACTACTATTTAGTGGTGAAATTGCTCTATATTCATACATATTACCATTATAAAAAACATTCATAATTGAAGCAGAAATATCACCATATTTCACCATATATCTATTACCTATGTGAAACATTTCTGGTCTTACAGGCTTTTCACAAAAAAATTTCTTAATAAAATTAAAGCTATTATATTCATTAATATTACTAAAATATTCTTCCATTTTTTTGCGGAAAACATTTATTTTTACTTTCATATAATCACCTAATTCGTCCGTTATTATTCTGTTTTAAAAAGCTAAAACTTTCAAGTTCACTCGGAAGCCAATCTCTCATTGCCTCTAATCTTTTATTAGATAAACCATTAGTAAGTCTTACTGGCAAACTCAATGATCTAACCGCTTCATAAGCTTGTTTCTGCTTTTTATAATAATCCTCAGCCACTTCACTTATTTTAGCTTGTCCTAGATCACTCATTATATAGTCTCCATTTTTTTCATAGTAATCAGACCTATCATCGACATAATAACCTGTATCACCAACAGGTGCAATACCAAGTTTATCCATCTCTAAACAAGTTTTATGTTGTTCTAAAGCCTTTATCAAAGTTTCATTGTCGTCAACAATTTTACCATTATAATAATAATTATTATTACCATCAACGGTAAAACCATTGCCTAAATTTTCTCTTTTAAATTCATTATCTGTCACTTCAAACACTCTCCAACTTTATTATATTTAAATTTAATAATAAAATCAACAAATTATATTATTTTATACATATCATTTACAAAAAAAAGATAGTAACTATCTTTTCTTTTCAACCATTTCATAAGCTTCAATCACATCGCCAACTTTGATATCATTAAAGTTTTCAATTGTAATACCGCACTCATAACCTTTTTTAACTTCTTTAACTGTATCTTTTTCTCTTTGTAATGATCCTATTTTACCATCATAAATGACTACGCCATCTCTAATAACTCTAGCTTTACTATCTCTTTTAATAAAGCCATCTGTGACTGAAGATCCAGCTATATTACCGACTTTAGAAAATTTGAATATTTGTCTTATCTCAGCTGTACCCAAAACATTTTCTACAAATTCAGGATCAAGCATTCCTTGCATAGCCGCTTCTATTTCTTCAGTAGCTTTATATATGATATCGTAAAATCTTATTTCTACGCCTTCTTCTTTAGCTTTTTCTTTAATATCAGAACTAGGCCTAACATTAAATCCAATTATAATAGCATTAGAAGCTTTAGCTAAAACAACATCACTTGAAGTAATTGCGCCTACACTACTTCTAATAATATTTATTTTAACCCCTTCGACTTCTATTTTCTCTAAAGAATTTTTAACAGCTTCAGCTGAACCATTAACATCTGCCTTAATTAAAATATTTATTTCTTTAAGACCTTCATTTATCTTAGAAAATAATTCATCCAAAGAAACGGCAGACTTAGCTCTTGAATTTTTAATTCTTACCTGTTCTTTTCTTTCAGCGGCAATAGATTTAGCTTCCTTTTCAGATTCAAAACACATAAATCTGTCACCAGCACTAGGAACATCATTAAGTCCAGTTATTTCAACTGGCTGTGAAGGTGTTGCCTCAGTGATTTGTCTTCCTTTATCATCTTTTAAAGTTCTAATACGTCCAAAAGCTGTTCCGACAACAACAGGATCACCAAGTCTCAACGTTCCATTTTGAACAAGAACTGTAACAATTGGTCCTAAATGCTTATTAAGACGTGATTCAACAACTGTTCCTAAAGCATATTTATTTGGATTTGCCCTATAATTTTGAAGCTCAGCAACTAGTAAAATATTTTCTAAAAGTTCATCAATTCCATCACCAGTTGCCGCAGAAATTTTATTAAACAATGTTTCTCCGCCCCATTCCTCAGGCATCAAACCATATTCAGAAAGTTCTGTCATAACTCTATCAGGATCTGCTCCTGGTTTATCCATTTTATTTATTACAACTATAATAGGAACATTTGCTGCTTTAGCATGATCAATAGCTTCTTTGGTCTGTGGCATAACACCATCATCAGCAGCCACTATAATAATAACTATATCAGTAATACTTGCTCCTCTAGCACGCATTTCAGTAAATGCTGCATGCCCCGGAGTATCTATAAATGTTATTAATTTATCATTATGTTTTACTTGATATGCCGATATAGCTTGCGTAATACCTCCAGCTTCCGTTGAAACAACATCAGTTTTCCTTATAGCATCAAGTAAAGTCGTTTTTCCATGGTCAACATGACCCATAATTGTAACAACTGGTGGTCTAGGAACTAAATCCTCTTCATTATCAATAATTTCAAATTCTTCGAAATTAGCTAAGGTTTGGTTTTTCTCCATTTTAAGTTCCTTATCATAATCAATTACAAGTAAACTCGCATTTTCAAATGAAATTGGACTATTGATATTCACCATTAAACCTAATGAAAACAATTTTTTAATAAGCTCAGTTGCTGGAACACCCATGGCTTCTCCAAGCTCACCAATTGTCATATTTTCTTTATAAAGAACAATTCTACTATTTTGAGTAGGTGCATTACTCTGTAATTTTTCCTTGTTCTTATACATTTCCTTTTTCTTTTTAGCAAAATTTTGTTTATCAAAAGAATCATTAACTTCTGCCTTTGATTTATTTGTTTTTTTAGCCGTTTTAGCTTTTGCCGCTTTCATTTCAATTTTTTCAGATTCTTCAGCCATTTCTTCTTCCAAAGAATCCATATCATCTTCCATATCATCTAAGTTATTATCAAGATTAATTATATCTTCTTCAGAAAGTTCATCATCTGCACTCTTAACCTCTATCTCAAGTTCACGGCATTTATCTAATATTTCCTCCACACTTTTATTAACATCTTCGGCATATTCAAATACTGTCATCATATTAAGCACCTCTTTTCTATAATTTTAATAATTTATCTAATTCATCATAAACCTCTCCTGGCACCTCTACTTCTAAGTGCCTATCTAATATTTTATTCTTTTTAGCTTTTTCAAAAATTTCCTTATCAATCTTCAAATAAGCTCCTCTTCCGTTTACTTTTCCAGTAGTATCAACAATTACTCCATTTTCTGTTCTAACTACTCTTATAAGTTCTTTTTTCGGAAGCTTTTCATGTGATACAACACACGTTCTCATTGGAATTTTTCTCATATTATCACTCCACAATACTTATTCCATTTTCTTTAGCTTCTTCGATAGTTTGTACATCAATTTTAAAATGTGTAAGTCTAGACGCCAAACGAACATTAAGACCCTTTTTACCTATAGCTAAAGATAAATTTTCCTTATCGACAACTACTAATGCTTTCTTTTCTTTTTCATCAGTTATAAAAACATGTAAATTTTTAGCTGGACTTAAAGCATTTTCAATAAATCTAGCCGCATCACTTTCATAAGAAATAACATCTATTTTTTCACCGTTAAGTTCTTTTATAATTCTATTTATGCGACTTCCTTTTTCCCCAATACAAGATCCAACCGCATCAACATTAGAATTTTCCGAATAAACAGCAATTTTAGTTCGAACTCCAGCTTCTCTAGCCACACTATATACTAAAATAATTCCTTCATTGATTTCCGGTATTTCAAGTTCAAAAAGTCTTTTGACAAAACCAAATTGCTTTCTTGAAAGTAATATAAGAGAGCCCTTAGAATTATTTTCGACTTTTGTAATATACACCTTAATACTAGAACCCATCTTTATTTCTTCTCCAGGTATTATTTCACTTTTAGGTAAAATACCTTGCGTTCTACCTAAGTCTATATAGTAATTTCGTACATCTTCCATAGCTACTAAACCCGTAACCATTTCATCTTGTTTATCAGAAAACTCATCACTAATTAATTGCCTTTCAGCTTCTCTAATTTTCTGAACAACAACCTGTTTTGCCGTTGAAGCAGCAACTCTACCAAAATCTTTAGGAGTAACTTCTTTTTCAATTGTTTCACCTATTTTAATTCCAGGAACTTGTTTTAAAGCATCCTCCAAAGTAATATGAATTCGTTCATCAAAAACAAATTCCTTTGGTACTTCAACTTCATTACCTTCTTCATCAGTAATGATTTCTGTTTCTATTTTTCCTTCTTCTTTTTCAAATTCTTTACTAAAAACAACGGTCTTATATGAAAATATTTTAATATCTCCAGTATCTCTATTAATATCAACTCTGACATTAGAAAGTGAATGATAATTCTTCTTATAAGCCGAAGTTAAAGCAAGTTCCATTGCGTCATATATTAAATCTTCATTGATACCTTTTTCTTTAACTAAGTTTTCAAGCGCTTCTTTAAACTTCTTACCTTCCATCATTATCACTTCCTTTTTCTTTTGAACAAACATCCAAAACATAACTTTCACTAATTGGATCTTCTTTGTCTAATATTGGATTTACAATATCATTTACTTTAATACAATCATTAATATTTATGTAACCTTGCTTGTCAATAACAAGCCTTAAAGTATTAACCCCATCTTCATTCCCATAAAAAACCTCATCTAGAATATATCCAGCATCATTGATATCTTCTTCTAAAAGTTCTCTGATTTTTTCTTTCATATAAACCTCCTAACTACATTAAAAAGTGGGATAGCCCACTTTCTTCTTGCACGTCTACAAAAGATTATAACACAATTTTCTTTTTTTGACCACCTTTTCTTTAAATTATATGCCATTTTCAAGATTTGTTTCTTCTTTTTTCTTCCTTTTTTTAAATTTATAAATAATCACAATTAAAATTATCAATACTATAAGTATTATAAAAGGAAAAATAGAGTATTCTGTTTTCTTAGGAATAATCTCAATTAATTTATTATTATAAGCATAAATTGACCAATCAGAATATATTGAATCATAATTTCCAATATCCTCATAATTAGAATTTAAGGTAATTTCTGATTTAAAATTAATTTTTTCTCTTGGTTTTAATTTAATTAATTCTACTGCATTAGAAATATCATTATAATTTTTGCCTTTAATATTACCATCATAGATAAGCTTATTATTTATATATACTTTTAAATTTAAATTACTTAATAGTTTATCTTCCATCGCACTTTGTGATTTAGGGAGAATTTTAAAATATAAAGTGTAATCTTTTCTAGCACCATTTTTAATAATTAACTTATCAGTATAAGTTTTTCCAGGAACAAATTCTTTATGATTCATAAAAATATCACTTTTAATTAAAGATTCATCATAAAATAACTTATCGCCATCTTCCTTAAAATATAGCTTATTTTCTAAGGCATACGCCTTACTATAAAATAGTAATAATATAAGCAAAACAAGTACTTTTTTTAAATACCTCATAACTATCTAACCTCTTGTCTAAAGTCTATCAAAATTAATTTATAGTGTCAATTAATTAAATAACATGTTATAATGAATATGGTGATTATATGTTATTAGACCAACATAAAAACAGATGGAATTATTTATTTAAAGGTTTGGGAATCATATTCTTATATTTTTTTGTAAGCATATTTAAAAGTGTGCCTTTCACATTACTACACATAAATACTGATGATATTTCAGATTTTGTCAAAATAGCTTATAACATAATTTTAGAATTATTAATAATTTTTATAATATACACCATATATTATAAAGAAATAAAAGCAGCTATTAAAGATATCAAAGAAAATCATTCGACATATTTCAAAAAATATTTTAGTGTTTATTTATTAGGTGTTATAGTTATGATGCTTTCAAACGTCCTAATAAATAGATATGGTGGTGGTTTATCTGAAAATGAAATAACTGTAAGAAACGAATTCGCTATCCACCCTATATACACTTTTGTATCAGCCGTTTTTTTAGCACCAATAGTAGAAGAATCCGTATTTAGAATGGGAATAAAAAGTATAGTCGAAAACAAATTTGTATATATTTTACTTTCTGGCTTAATCTTTGGTAGTCTGCACCTTATGAATATGGAAATTAACAGTTTGTTCCCACTTTACCTGCTTGCTTACTGCAGTGAAGGTTTTGCTTTTGCCTATATGGTTAGTAAAACAA
The DNA here is from genome assembly GCA_964553605.1 of uncultured Muribaculaceae bacterium. Taxonomy (GTDB): domain Bacteria; phylum Bacillota_I; class Bacilli_A; order RF39; family UBA660; genus Coprosoma. The sequence continues at coordinate 10,622 of CAZKKR010000022.1, forward strand.
ATAATGTTCTAGTTCCAATGGGCTTTCACTTTATGCATAACGGAATAATACTATCCATTCAAACCTTTTTACTTATATTTACATAAAAAAAGACTTTGGTCTTTTTTTTATATGTGCTATAATTACTATAGGTGAAAATAGATGGCTAAAAAGAAAAATAAAAAAATAAAAATTTTTAAAATCACTATAAAAGTATTAATTATTATTTCACTTATAGTTGCCTATGCATATTATATAGAGCCCAAACAAATAACTGTTCATGAGTATCAAATAAAAAATGAAAATATCACCAAAAACTTCGAAGGATTTAAAATCGTTCACATAAGCGACATACATTATGGAAGAGTTTTTGATAAAAAACAAATGCAAAAACTAGTAGAAAGTGTTAACGAACAAAAACCAGACATTGTAGTGTTAACTGGTGATTTAATAGACAAAGACACAAAAATAAACACTAAAATAATAGAAGAAATTAGTACTGAACTTGCAAAAATAGAAACAGTTGCTGGAAAATATGCCATAAATGGTAACCACGATTTAAAGTTTGATGAATGGACAAACATAATTGCAAATAGTGGTTTTAAAAATTTAAACAATACCTATGACACAATTTATAAAAAAGGATATAATTTTATGGTGATTGCTGGGGCAAGTACCTTTAAAGATAAACAAGGGATTAATGACAAATTAAAACCAGCCCTAGATTTCATAAATTCTTTTGAAAAAGATGGTCCAATATTTAATATATTATTAATGCATGAACCCGATTATATCGATGATCTAACCGATAATAAGTTTAATTTAATATTAGCAGGTCACTCACATGCCGGACAAGTAAGAACTCCTTTTGGACCAATAATATTACCAACAGGATCAACTAAATATTATGAAAAGCACTACAAATTAGATGACAAAGACCTTTATATATCAAATGGTTTAGGTGTATCAGAATATAATTTTAGATTATTTAATACTCCATCATACAACATATACAAATTCACAAAAAAATAAACCCATTAAAAATGGGTTTTTATTATACTAACTCTTTCCTATTATATCGAATATAAGAACCAATTATAAATACAAAGGTAATTAACAAACTAATAATAACAACAATTGGTGCAATACTAGTATTAACAATCACATTTCTAGTATCAGCTAATGTATAAATACTAAAATACTTTAAAAATTCTACTTTAGTAGATAACTCACTTAACACACTTAATATATAAGATAAAAATACTAAGCCTAAACTTATGCCAATTGTTTTCCTCGTTTTGTGTAAAAAGGTAGATATAAATAAATTAATAGCGAAAAAAGGTAAAGCGATAAATAATGGAGTAATGCTTAATAATAGATATTCACTATGATTAAAATCACCACTTATAAGTAAAGCAATATAATTAAATACTCCAAAAATCAATATCATTAAAACTATATAAACTAAAGAGGTAGTAATCTTATTAGTAAGAATAGTGGATCTTTTTATCGGTAAGCTTTCCAAATACTCTATTGTTTTATCACTTTCTTCTTTTAAAACTATGCTAGATCCAAGCATTGAGCAGTAAATGCCAATTATAATTAAAACAAACATAAATCCTTCAGATTTGAGCCAACCATAAGCAGTATTAATTGAAGATAAATCCATATTAAAGGCCTTTAATACTTCTGGTGGAAAAACCTTCATCATTTCATCTAAACTATCCATTGTCTCATCAGTTATTATATAAGGATATATTAAATAAACTATAAGAAATATTCCAAGTAATATACTAAGCCATATAATAAAACTTTTAAAATTATCCTTAAATTCTTTTTTTATCATTATTTCACCTACTTATAATAATTTGCAAATAAATCCTCTAAAGAAATATCTTCTATTAATAGTTTATCAATATTATAATTTGCTAATTTTTTAATTAACGTATTAGTATCAATATCATTTATAAATTTAATTTCATTATTGCTCTCTTCTTTTACCTCAAGTTTTAAATCTTTTTTTATCTTATCAATATCTTTAGAAGAAATAGTTAAATATGTATAATTATCCTTTTTAATATTCGTAACTAAATCTTCCTTAATTATAACTCCATCTTTTATAAAACAAATTTTATCACATAAATTTGCAACTTCACTTAGAACATGTGAAGAATATAAGATTGTCGTTCCTTTATTTTTTTCTTCTATAAGAATATTATGAAGTGTTTTTTGCATAATTGGATCAAGGCCACTAGTTGGTTCATCTAATATTAATAATTCTGGACTATGCATAAGAGCTAAAACAATACCAACTTTTTTTAAATTACCAAGAGATAAATCTTCTATTTTCCTCTCCTCTTTAATTTTTAACAATTTAACTAATTCTTTACGTCTTTTAAAAGTATTCACATCATAAAAACTTTCATGATAATTAAATAGTTCACCAACGGTCATATTATCATATAAATTAATTTCGCTTGGCAAATATCCAATCTTTTCTTTCACTTTAGGATCATTACTATCCATAACATTACCATTAAAATAAATATTTCCACTCGTTTTATTTATAAGGCCCATTATTGTTCTAATTGTTGTTGACTTACCTGCCCCATTTGGACCAATAAAACCATAGATAACGCCTTTATTTAATTTTAATGACACATTCTCGATTCCCCTATAATTACCATAATACTTTTTTAATTGTTTAAGTTCAAGAACATAGTTTTCCATATTTATCCTCCTATTCAAATAACAAAAGTAAATTGTAATATTTACCAATAAAAATTAAAATAAGTAAAGAAATATTAATCATTAAAATGAGAATAATGTGGCTTCGTTTTTCCTCTACAATATTAGCAATAAATTCTCTAATTAAAGCATTGGTATAAAAATACCATTTTGATCTGCTTCCCATTCCTTCACATTCAATTCCCTGGTTATTAGCAATAACCCCACTTCTAAAAACATGATAATTAGTTGTCGAAAAACTTATTTTCGCCTTTTTATTAATTCCATCAATTTTCTTTTTTGAAAACTTCATGTTTTCAAAAGTACTAGTAGATTTATCTTCAGTGACAATTTGTTTTTCATCTATTCCTTTTTCAATCAAGTAGTTTTTAATAGCTAAAGCTTCTGGCATAACCTCATCACTACCTTGACCACCAGAAGGTATAAAAATAATTTTCTTTTTTGTTTTTTCATATTGCTCATTATAAAATTCAATTGCCTTATCAGCTCTTCCCTTTAAAAGTGGGGGTAACGTCCCATCTTCATTTATCTTAGAGCCAAGCACAATAATAAAATCTTTATCATATTTTGGAATATGATTAGACGCCCTAACATTACAATAAAGAGTTGCGATAATTAAAGTATAAAAATATGACAAAGTAGCATTAATACATATATCTAAAGCATATTTAATAAATTGTTTGTCTGTATTAATTAATAATTTTGTAATTATATAATATAAAGTTTGACTACCGCAAATACCAACAAAAGCTAAAAAACCCAAAACAATACCTAACAATCTTCTTGTACTAAAACCTTCCTTTTTTATTAAAACAAAATTAGTGATAATACTATAAAAAGAAAGAATAATAATGCAAGGTAACGTTAACATCGCAAAATAAGAAAATGATCTTAAAGTATTCGTATAAATATCGACAATATTTAAAACATTCCAGTTTTGCACAAGCAAATTTATCTGTCTTAAAATATTAACATTAATAAATATTAATAACCCTAAATTCATTATAATTGAATAATTATATTTTTGTTTTTCATACTGTCCTTTTATAAATAAAGTGCATCCTATTGAAATTCTTATTAAAAATAATATTAAAATAATCTGTATTGCTTTACTTAAAAAAACATTGTTAGATAAATCTGTCTTAGACAAAATATAACAAGACAAAACAATAAAAATTAAAGTAACAATTAAATATATTATTCTTCTTTTTTTCAAGATAAACACCTCAACATCATTATATCATAAAAAAACTAGGTCAAGCCTAGTTTATATAGATAGTTTATCAAAATCTTTAGTTCCCATTTTTATTAACCATAAATATAAAAGCATATTTATTAATACATAAATTATAACAGATATAAATAATAATAAAACAGAACTAATTTTTCCTACAACATTAGTAATAATTACAAAACTTATAATGAGTAATACCATTCCTAACATCACTGATATAAAAGAACTTGCACTTTGTTTTACTACTTCTGTACTATTTTCAGCATCTAATTTAGGATATTTTAAATTGACAATTAAACCGATAAAATGAGAAACTAATGGAATTAATATAGATAGTAATATTAATAAAACAGATTGAGTAAAGTTTATCTTAAATTTAACAAATAATATTATATCTCCTATCAATAATATTGGAGTCGTTATAACCAAACAAGCATATATTTTTGACATTAATATTGTTTTTGTCTTTATTGGTAAGGATTTAAGAATATTAATATTCTTTCCTTCTAAACTTATAAGTGAATTAGTAATAGAAGTCATATAAGCTGTAAAAGATATAAGTAAAAATATTAATATAGAACTGTTAGAAACAAGCAAATCTTTAGATAAATTTAGTCCATTAGGATCAGTAAACATAGGGGTCAAACTATCATATTTTAAAGAAATTATAACTGAAAACACTATAAATAAAACTAATCCAAATCCTGCATTAATTATAAATACCGGTGTTTTAAAAAAAGTCGTTACCTCTTTTTTAATTAATGACCCATAAATTGACTTAGCTTTAATACGTAAATCATTAATTCTAACTTTTTTAGTTGTCGTTACCTTCTTTAATCTAGAATTAATTTTAAAATAAAATTTACTTAGTATAAATATAAATAAAGTAAACAATATAACATTCACTAATATAAATACTAATAAATCAAATATATTAAAATTTGTAACTAATTTAGCATACATTCCAGCTGGATAATACATTTTAATTATTAAATCATTTAAACTAGTTGCATGTTTAATTAAATAATTAAATAAACTATCAGTATTATATGATAAAAATAACACACCTAAAATAAAAATCATAGATATAATTATTTGAACTGCATTTTTATATTTAAATTTACTAGATATAGCTGACGTAATCGCACCTATAACACATGAGATAACAATAGGAATTATCGGAAGCATAATTATCATTACAAAACTCGTTAAGAAAAATGAAATATTTAAATTTTCAGCCCACCTTACATAAGCTATCATAATTGGTAATAAAAATAAAGAATTAAATAAAAGCTCAAATATATAAAATTTAAAAACCCTGACAAATAAAACAGTTCTTCTTTGAATTGGAAGTGAAAGTAATAATTGATCATCCTTGCAGTTAAATATTAAAGAACCCGTTTTATAAATACCTTCAATAATAGTCATCAAAGAAATACCAAAAATAAATAAAGAAAGTAATATGTGTTGTAAATGCATTGGAGCTACTTTTTCAAACATTGAACTTGCCATACCCCAAATCATAAACATCAAATATAAAGCTATAAATAAAGGAAGTAATACACCGGATAACTTGCTATTTTTTTTACGTTTAATCTTAAATATATGCATGTCACTAGTCATACATGCTTTTAATAAAGAATATAATTTTTTCATTAATTATCCTCAAGCTCTAAAAATACTTTTTCCAAAGATTTATCGCCTTTTATATCTTTCATACTGCCACTTTTAATTAATTTGCCTTTTTTTATTATAGCTACTCTTGAACACAGTTTTTCAGCAACATCCAATATATGAGTTGAATAAAATACTATTTTCTTTTCCTTAACCATTTCATTTAATATTTCCTTAATATCAAAAACTGCCTTTGGATCAAGACCAACAAAAGGTTCATCCATAATAAGTATTCTAGGATCATGAGCCAAAGCTGATATTAAAACAATTTTTTGTTTCATTCCATGTGAATAACTATCAATGGTGTCATTTAATTTATCTTCCATCTCAAACATTTTGGCATATTTTTTTATATTCTTTTCTCTAGTTTTACTATCAACTTCATACATATCACAGATAAAATTAATATAATCTATCGCTTTCATATGTTCATAAGTTTCTGGGTTATCTGGAACAAAGGCCATTAATTTTTTACAACTAACAGGATCATCTTTAATAGATATACCGTCAATTAATATATCCCCCTCATCAAAATCATGTATACCAACAATAGCCTTTATCAAGGTTGTTTTTCCTGCACCATTATGACCAATGAAAGCAAATATATCACCATCATTAACAGTAAATGATACATCATCCAAAGCCTTCTTATCACCATATTTTTTAGTTACGTTTTTAATTTCTATCATGATAATCTCCCCTTACATATATAACACACTTATTATAACACAAAAAGCGATTAGAATATCTAATCACTTTTATTTATTCTGCTTTTTTTCTTTTTGCTCTGTTAATAGTGAAATTATTAATTCTTTGTTAAAATTTTCGCCAGTCATCGCATATGGAAGAGGAATTGAATTTCCACTTTCGTCCATACCTACCCCTGTAATTTTCCTTGTCGGCTGCATCACAAAAGTATCCTCAAAATCTGCAATTAACCAATCACTACTTTTTTGATCTTCAGGAATTCCAATATAATGATCTCTAACAAAAATAGCCCTAGTTAAATCGATTGACTTTAACTGTCCATCTACCATAGCCGCAATCCAAGCATGACCAGATAGACTAAAACCATCTACTCTTTTAGCCGGTATTCCAATTTGTGGTAAAAGATGAGCTAAATAATCAGCGTAGTGCTGACAAACGCCTCTTTTTAATAAACCATTTTCAATAACTGGTGGCATATATTCATTAGGGTATAAAATATGTTGTATCAAAATTCTTTTTATATCTGCTGTAAGACAATAATCTATCTTTTTTCCATCTACCATACCACTTTCCAAACGGTAGCCTTTCATACTTTCTCTTAATCTAGAAATCATTAATTCCACATTCATTTTAACAACTTCACTATCACCTATATGTTTAGCTAATTCCCTAGTTAATAGTTCACTTAACTTAGTAAAAAATTTTTCTACATCGCCATCTGAATTATGTGACATAGAAACAATTTCATCAAGTAACATAGATTGCCCTTCGACTACTTCAGCCGTCAAACATAATAAATCACTAAAAGATTTTTCTTCACCGTTAATATTTAATATAACTTGTCCCTTGCTAAATGGATTAACAGAAACATTTGGACCTTTGATATCAACTTTCGAAATTCTATCACGCAAATATAACACTACAAATAAGTATGAATAATCATATTGAACTGTTTCCAAAAAATAATTCATCACAAATATCAAACGTTCCGTTTCATTTTCAATTTTATTAGCCTCTTCGATTAATTGTTCCACATTACTTATCATTTTATTCACATCCTAGATTAATTATATCATACATTTTAAATTTACATTTGTTTATAATATCTTTTTACCCGTTAATTTACATAAAGTTTCATTCTCCCAGCTTGAAGCTTGAATTTCCGCAATATGAGACTTTTCTAATAAAACCATAAGTATTCTTGATTGACCTATTCCTCCGCCAATTGTATACGGTAACTCACATTTTTTTATTTTTTGATGGTAAGGAAGCTTAAGTCTATCTAATAAATTTAATTTTTTCAATTGTGAAATCAAAGACTTTTCATCAACTCTTATTCCCATAGAAGATAACTCAACAGCCTTATCAATAGTCTTATCATAAACAAGCAAATCACCATCTAAATTCCAATCATCATAATCAGGACTTCGCAAATCATGAATTACTCCTGATTTCAATTTGTCACCTATCCCAATTATGAATACCGCTTTTTTTTCTTTTACAATTTGTTGTTCTCTTTCACTTGGAGTATTTAAAGGGTACATATCTTCAAGTTCTTGACTAGTTATAAAAAATACTTGTTTTGGTAAATTAAGTGTTATAAACTTATACTTGTTTTTAACAAATATAGCAGTCTGCCTTACAGCTTTATAAATACTTTTTACAGTATCTTTTAAATAATCTATAGTTCTATCTTCTTTACTAATTACCTTTTCCCAATCCCACTGTTCAACAAACATTGAGTGAATATCATCAACTTTTTCGTCTTTTCTAATAGCTCTCATATCAGTATATAAACCTGTATGCATGGGAAAATCATATCTTCCAAGAGCCTCTCGTTTCCATTTAGCTAAAGAATGAACTATTTCAAACTTTTCTTTATTCTTTATAAAATTAACGCTTTTTTCTTTTCCAGTCAAATTGTCCTGCAATCCCGAATCAGATCTAACAAATAAAGGACTTTGAACCTTTACCAAAGACAACCTTTTTTCTAACTGCTTTTCAAAATATTTTTTTACTTCATCAATTGCTTTTATAAGTTCTAAATAACTTAATTCTTTTTTCATTTTAAAACCGCCTTTCATTTATATAAAAACCCGTATCATCCATATAAGGACGAATACGGGTATCCGCGGTGCCACCTTAATTTATTACTTAAAAAACCATTTATATATAAATGGTTTGTTATTACAGTAATCTCTTTTTTCAGTTCTAACAAACCTAGCAATATGATAACGGACTGCATCCGGATTAGTCTACTAAGATAACTCTTTTCGGTAATCTGCTCCAGAGTGTTCTTTCACCAAATGTTATTATTAGTTCACACTATACCTAACTCACTCGAATAACTTAATTTGGATACTTTTCTCCATCAACGCACTTTTAATATATCAAAGAAAATTATAACTGTCAAATTTTATATTAAAATTTTTCAATTAACATATTTAAGTCCTCTATTTACTTCAATATAATCATCAATCAAATCAAATTGTTCTAAAACTTCATATACATCAAAATATTTACAAGAAAATACATCCACCGTCATCTCATTACCAGCTCTATGAATTGAAATATGAGATTCTGCTATCAATTGAACAATATCAAAATGCGTATTATCTTTTTCGTTTATAAGTAATTCTGATATTGGAGTCATGTTGATTTTTTTTAATAGTAATCTAACAGTTGCCGTAGCATCAGCTAATGATAAAGGTACTGCCTTAAAAATAATATGTTTTCCGAAATTACCATGAACGGTTTCACTACCCATATCATAGTTTTTAGTATTAAAAGTATTTAGTAATATATTTTCTACAGCCACTTTCTTATCATCATCGCCATAATAATCTACAAACACTGTACTTTTAAAACTAAATGTATGACACGTAAAATGAAAATTGTCACCTAATATAATTCCACTAACTCCACCATCATTCGCTATTTTTCCTTCAAAATAAGGTATCATAGTTATTGCACCTTCGCCATCAAAAACTTGTTTTTGAACATTCTCCAATAATTTTCTCACAAAAGTAGGATCACTTAATTGTGTATTATCTAGATCATAACCATCATAAAACAAATGCTTCTTAACATCATATTTTTCCATATTATCACCATATTTATTATACCAAAAAAAGACTAGATATTTCTAGTCTTAATTATTAAACTACTTATTGTTTTTTGCTTTAATTGCAGCTTGTACCGAATTTTCACTAGGAATAATCAAGACTAAGATGATAATTATTATGGAATTAAATAGGTTTTCGACTATTTTTAAATGATTTTCTTAATATCTCTATATAAT
>CAZKKR010000023.1:0-16010 GCA_964553605.1 uncultured Muribaculaceae bacterium
AGAGAAATTCCAAAAATCCAAATAATTAAAGCAAAACCCAAAGAAAAAATTAAAGTGTTCAAAACACTATCGAAGTAAAAATCACCTTTAGAAATATTAATTAAAAATTTATTTAAATAAGTAGAAACTAAATGTTTATCAGTATCACTTAAAATAAGTGCAAACAAAGACCCTGCCCCTACTCCAACTAAAACCAAAACAACTAAAAAAACAAACAAATTTTTATTAAAATATAATCTCTTTTTTAACTTGTCCAAATATTTCTTCATAATTATCCCTCAACAAATTATATGTTTTTTAAAGTTAAATATTCCAAAAACCAAAAAAATATATTATAATAAAAATAGAGGTGACAAAAATGAATCCAATTGTTCAAAAAATCGCTATTTGGATCATGCTTATTGGAATAATCGCTTTCTTTATAGCAGGACTATTTGTTTATATTTAAACACGTTATAGTGTTTTTTATTTTGGCATAAATTACTAATTTTAATATACTAAAAACCGCTCATAATAATATTGTAGTCTGAAATTTAAATGGGAGATGATATTATGTTTTTTAAAAAATTTAAAAAACTAATCTACCTACTTCTTCTAGCATACTTTATTATTCCCCAAAGTGTTTTGGCATATTCAGATAAAATAATAGCAAGCGGTGAAAACGTTGGAATAACACTAAATGCAAATGGTGTATTAATTGTTGGAACATACGAAATAAATAATGAACACCCCGCTCAAAATGCCGGATTAAAAAAAGGCGATATCATAAAAAAAATAAATGACCAAGTAGTATTCACAATTAAAGATATGGCAGATATAATTAATGAAACAAATACAGATCAAATAAATATAGAATATGAAAGAAAAAACCAAATAAAACAGACAAAATTAAAACTGTATAAAGATGAAAGTAATATATATAAAACTGGACTATTTGTAAAAGATAGTATAACAGGAATAGGAACACTAACTTTCATTGATCCAAAAACAAAAAAATTTGGAGCTTTAGGTCATGAAATACAAGAACAATCAACAGAAAAAATATTCGAAATAAAAGATGGAACAATATTTAATTCGTCTGTTACGGGAATAATTCCAAGCCGTAATGGAAATCCAGGTGAAAAAAAAGCCGAATATGATAAAAATAAAATAAAAGGAATTGCTGAAGAAAATACGACGCAAGGAATTTTCGGTACATACACAGATGAAATAAATGAAATAAAAACATATGAAGTAGCTAGGCCAGACGAAATAACTCCTGGACCCGCCAAAATAATAACTGTTCTAAAAAATCACGAAACTAAAGAATATGATATAAACATTATTCAAATAAACAGCGAAAAGAAAAAGAATAAAAACTTTATATTTGAAATAACCGATAAAGAATTAATTAATAAAACAAATGGGATTATTCAAGGAATGAGCGGCTCACCAATTATAAGAGATAATATGATTTTAGGTGCCATAACTCACGTCGTTATAAGTGATCCACATAAAGGATATGGAATATTTATTACAAATATGCTAGAAGAAGCTGAAAATTAAAAGAGGGACTACCCTCTTTTATCATATTTAACACACTTATTTACAATATAATTAACAATTTTTTGATCCGTTTTCCCATCATAATGAAGGCCATCTGGAATGCCAAAATTAATATTATTATATGAATCGCAATATTTCAAATTTTTAATATTATCACGTAAAATATTAGAATACATTATATCATTAAATTTTTTTATTTTTTCAGTAGTTCTATATTGATCCCCGCAAAAAAGATTAATAATACTATCATCGATAGGATTTACAGATAAAAAGTAAAAACTAACATTCGGATACTCACTAGCTAAAAATTTATAAAACTCATAATATCTAAAAGCATGAAGGTCAACACTAATATTGTCATTTAAGTCATTAACCCCCATATTTATGACCACGCTATAATGATAGTTATTATCAATATTATCAAGCTTATTTTTTAAAGTCAAAAAAGCATCATTTTTTAACCAAGAAATTTTAGTCCCACCATAAGCAATAAAATTAAAATTAACAGGTATGCTTATTCTTTTTCCTCTTTCATTTAAAAAAGCCATACGCGAATCACCAATAATAATAATTTTATTATGAACGATATTTTCAATATTTTGATTATCAAAAAATTCACGTTTAGGTATTGCGTTAAATTTTATATTTTTATTATATAATTTTCCAATATATAAACCAAAATACAAAAACAAAAACAAAAGTACAAAAAATATTAATGAAACAAAGACATAAAACAGCTTACGCACAAAATCACAACTTTCTATCTTTTATTTATTAAAAGGATATATATCAGAAATTGTTTTTACTAAAAAACTTATCATTATCTAACAACGTACCCCATTTATCACGCATATATTTTTGCTCATACATAAATCTATCATGTTTTTCTTTACTAGCTTCGTATCCCCTACTCTTACTTTCATAATGAAACATTTCAACATTAGAAAGGCAAACATTATAGTAATTTTTAGAAAGTAATTTTAGATTTAGATCAACATCATTAAGAGCAACTTTTAAATTTTCATCAAAACCTGAAACAGCATCAAATTTCTTTTTATTTACCATCATACATGCAGCCGTAACAGCACTATAATTATATGGCATAACAAGCCTTCCAAAAAGCCCATTATCATTATAAGAAGAAGCAACATAAATATGTCCAGCAGCCCCACCAAAACCTAATACAACACCAGCATGCTGTACTAACTTATCAGGAAAAAGTAATTTAATGCCAACACACCCTGTATGGTCCAATCTTGCATATCCAAGCATCCACTCAATAAAATCTGGTGTGATAACTTCAGTATCATTATTTAAAAACAGCAAATATTCTCCCTTAGCCACTTTAGCTGCCTCATTGTTAATATAAGCATAATTAAACTCGCATTCCAAACGAATGCTTTTAAAATTATCATATTTATTTTTATATTCTTCAATCATTTTAAAAGTATCTTCTTCAGTACTATTGTTATCAACTAAAATAATTTCAAAATTTTTATAAGTACATTTACTGTAAATACTTTCTAAACATCTCCTAGTAATTTTAGATTTATCCTTCATCGGAATAATAATACTAACAAGTTCATTATCATTTGCATATTTTACAAGATAAGTACTGACCCTAGGATTATTTATAACTTCACCTTTTAATTTACGACGTTTAAGAGCATCTTCCAAAGCTTTTTTGCCAGCCACATATGCATAACTTTTATTACCTAAATAACCGGCAGTACTAGTAGCAGTCTGCCTCCAATGATATAAAATACGCTCGATATGAGCAATTTTATCAGTTTCTTCAGTAACACGCAAAAACAAATCATAATCTTGCGAACCATCATATTCACTTCTAAATCCCCCAAGTTTATCAACAATAGACTTTCGGATGCAACATAAATGACAAATATAATTAACACACATAAAAGTATCAGGAGAATAATCCGGTTTAAAATGAGGTTCCATATATTTTCCCTTAAAATCAATTTTATCCTCATCAGAATAAATTAAATCAAGTTTCTTATCCCGATTTAATTCTTTAGCCAAATAATATAAAGCGTCTTTTTCTAAAACATCATCATTATCAACAAGCACAATAAATTCCCCAGAAGCCATTTTAATTGCATCATTGCTAGCTTTAGAAATATGACCATTTTCCTTTCTAAATTTAATTTTAATTCTAGAATCTTTATCACTATATTCCTTTAAAGTAGAAATGGTTTCTTCTAAAGTAGAAGCATCATCAGCAATACATATCTCAAAATTATCATAGCTTTGGTTAAGCAAACTATCTAAACATTCAGAAAGAAGTATTTTTGAAACATTATAAGTAGGAACAATAAAACTAAATAACGGTTTATATTTTAAATCTTCATACTCCAAAGTAACATTATTTTCATTAAACCACTTAATATATTCGTGCTGATTAACATAAAGATTAGAAGTACTATTACCTCTTTTTAAAACAGCAAAAAAAGACTTGATATATTTTATTAAAACTCTAGGAGGAATCAAAAAATGATGCCTATACCAAGCAAAATAAATACTTTTTTTAATTAAATAAAATACTTTAGCAAATTTAGAAAATATTTTTTTCATAATAAACACCTACTTAAATACTCTTTTATATTTATCAATTATAATTTTCCATGTATAACCATCTTTAATTATTTTCTTAGCTTTTTTACCTAACTTAGCTTTATCATGATCCAATTTTTCTTTATCATCTAAAACTTTTGTTAAAGAGTTTTCATCTTTAAAATATAAACAAGAATCCAACCCTACATCATGATTAAAACAAACATCATATAAAACATTTAAATCAGTTAAAGCAAGTGCCTCAATTAAACTAGGGTTAGTCCCACCAACAGAATGACCATGAATATATAAATAAGCATTTTTACGAATTATAGATAGTTTTTGCTTATCATATACCCCATCGATAAAAACAATGTTAGGGTTAGATTTACAGTTAGTTTTTAAAACAAGTTCATTAAAATAATTACTGCTAGACAAATTAGAAATGATAACTAACTTTTTATCGGTCACACTTCTCATATAAGCATTAATAACCATCTCATAATTATTTTCAGGAACGCATCTACCAACCATAAGTAAATAATCGTCCTTTTTTAAACCATAACTTTCTAAAACTTTTGTTTCATCAATTCCTTCAATATTAACCTCATCAAAGCCATAAGCAATAACCTCTGTTTTAGAAGAAAGTTTAGGATATTTTTTATTAATATATTCTTGAATACCCAAAGCATCACATATAATTTTATCACAATTATTAAGCATAAATTTTTCACTCAATAAAAAGAATTTTTTGACCGGATAACTCCATTTACTACGCATCCATTCAAGACCATCAGGATTAATAAAAACTTTAACATTTAACTTCTTAATAGCCCTTTTTTTAACGGATAAATAATTAAATAGTTTTAATCCCAAAACATAAATATAAGCATTCTCAATTTTATTATCTTTAATATATTTTAAATAAAAATTAAAGGATTTAATGGTATACAAAAACATTTTTATACTACCTTTATTTTTGATATAAATAGGATCAACAAATAAATTGTCAGAAATCTTGGTAGATTTCATATTAATATCATCAGTAATCATTCCCACATGAAAAACAGTATTTTTATCATCATATTTATCAACTAAATTGTCAGTAAATGTTTCCCAGCCACCATAATTAACATGATACCCTCGGGAACCAACAACAAATATATGTTTCATAATACACCACCCTATTTTTTAAGTTGTTTTTTTCTAATTTTCATAAAAGTTGGAATTAAAGAATTAATTATTTTATGTCTTATCATTGGAAAAGGCTTAGTTAAAGTATTAAATATCTTAAAACATGTAAAATATAATAACCACCCTTCTTCAAAAGGCGTATCCTTCCAAACTGTCATACGTAAATATTTTTCATAATCTTTTTTATATTTATGAGTATTCCACTTTCTCCAAGGACGTTCCTCACCAAGATAATGAATAATTGCTGGATCAGCTTTAGCATCCATAAACATTTCTTTGTCTATATATTTTTTAGGCTTCATAATTTTACATAAAAACCTATATGAATATTGCGTAAAAATGTTATAAAAATTATACTTTGGCGATATAATTTGTATTTCCTCTTTCATAGACCCATTAATCGCATCTTGATCATTCGCAAATAGCTTTCCATCATACTTTCGGTAATATTCAATTATTCTCCTGCCAGCTTCAATTTTCTTAAATCTATCCAAATCAATTAAAATAACACCTGCATTACAATATGGAAAATCACCTAAATTTAAAATTTTAATTCTCTTTTTATCAATAGTTGGTTCAATACTCATACCAAGAGTTTTACCATCTAAATTAAAATTCCAAAGATCCCAAATATCTCTTCGAACAATCGTATCACCATCTAAATAGATAACTCTATGAACCTCTTTAGGCAAAATCTTATCTAAAAGTAAACGAGCAAGAACTATTGGATTCCAACCATTTGTATCAACTTCAAAATCAAAATATTGTTCAACGTCACCAAGTTCAATAATATCAATAAAACGTTCATACTTTTTAACAAGTTTTTCTAATTCCCTTTTATTTTTAAGACTAATACCAGAAGAAACAACATAAAAATTAATCCTATCACAAGCTTTATTATTTTCACACAAAGAAACTATACCAGCAGCAACTTGTGGCACAAATTTATCATTTAAAGTATATACAATATTCATATTAACTCCTTACTTTATTACTACTTTCACTTTTTCGGTAAAAGTTGTTCAAAAAAATAGCAATCCTTTTAGGCCAAAACTTTTTAAACATTACCAAATCTTCTTTAGTTCTAATACCTTGATTAATTATGTCAGTAGTTGTTGTTGAATCATCAATACGGTGACCCATTAATTTATTATTTATATAAATAAAATTACCTTTTTTCTTTGAAAGTTTTTCCCAGGCATACCAATCAACATTACTTTTCATATCACAAGTAAACACTTTAGAAGGGCAGTTTTCTTTTACAAAAGTCACAGATGGACAGCAAATAGAACAACCCAATCTAAGAGCATTACGTTTTAAATTTTTAATACCAGAAAATCTTTTAATAGATAAACTTAAAAGCAAAAATCTTTTAATTCTTAAATTTAAATTAGAATAAACTTTTTTATCATTTCTAATTTCATAATAATCAGAAAATATAATTAAAGATTTAGGAAATTCATAATAATTATTCACTACTTCTTCCGCATACTTATATTCATAAATATCATCTTGATGAGCAATTGTCACAAGCTTTGTCTTACCAGACGATAAAGCAAAATCAAAATCGCCACCAATTGTCGTATGTTTAGTTGTAACAACATCTAAATCATATTTTTTAGCTAAATCAGCAATATGCGAATTCATAGTTGTGGTCGCAATTAAAACATTACTCTTAACACTTTGATTCAAAACAGATTTAATGCAGTCCTCTAAATAAGGGCTTTCCTTATAAGCTAAAACAACAAATGTGTGAATGTTATAATCAATATTCATGCTCATTTTATGAATATAATAAACAAATGCAATAGCATACATTAAAAATAAAACAAGCATTGAAACAAAATAAGATAAAGATGCTCCTAAAATCTCATATCTAATAACCAAGATATCAGAAATGAAAAATGCCATAACTGAAACAATAATATACATTACAGCTTGAATAAAATTCTTTCTTAAAGCAATTAAAACGTTTGAAAGAACATAAGATATTCCAAAAAACACTGAAGCTCCAACAATTAAAAGCAAAGGAATTTTATAATCAGCTAAATCCACTCCATATATTAATTCTAAAATTGGAACTCCTAAGAAATAACAAAAAATCAAAGCACATATTCCAATTAAAAAAACATAAAAAGAAATCTTAAAAGTCAAATGATATAATTCTTTAATTTTTTTATTTTTTAGATAGTCTGCCACTTTAGTCAAAAATGGCTGTACTAAAAACTGCGCACATAAAACCATTGCTGTCGCTGGCATTAAAATAATACCGTAAATAGTTTGGTCTTTATCGGCAAGAAAATTATCAATAGAATACTTAGAAGCATTCAAAACATATTGTGTTAAAAAAGTAAATATAAATATAAAAAATCCACCAAAAAGTAATTTATAAAAGCTTTCCTTATTAAATTTTTTAAAAGATAAATTAATCTTTCTAACATTGCGTAAATCATAAAATAAGATAATTAATAAATTAACAATTGAAATTACAGCAATAGAAATAAATAAATTTTTAGTAATTAAATCAAACAAGAAAAATAAAATAACTGAAAAAAAGCCCTTCAAAAACATCGAAATTCCAACTTGATATAGCTTATTATGTTTTTGAATAAAACCATAAAGTATTTCACCAAAAGACTCAATTAATCTAAATAAAACCAAAAGTAAAATTACAATAATTTTATAATGTGAGTAACCTTTATACAAAATGAAAACCAAAGAAAATAATATCATGAAAAAAACTGTGAAAAATCTATTATAAAGAAAATCACTATCACAAATATCTTCATCAATATTAGTTACTTGATAACTTCTGCCAAAATAATTACCAATAACTTGAACCAAACAAGCAAAAGTAAAAGCAAAAGTAAAAATACCAGATATGTCCACCCCATTAAGTCTAGTAACAATTATCAAATAAAATAAAGATGTAAAAGCATTAACTGTCGACCCTATTGTATTCCATATAAAATTCTTTTTATTCATAAGATCACTTTCTATTGACTTTTTCCTTTAAAACTGCAAGTTCTTGTTCCAAATCCACAACTTTCATTTGAAGGTCAGAAATTCTTTTGCTATCTCTAAAGTTCATAAAAATTAAAAATAAAATACAAATAACAAATAAAAGAGATGGTGGATAAGAAATATTAAGTTTTTTGGCAAAAAAATCAATCGAATGTGGGAAAATAGCTAAAAGTAACATAACTATAGCTAAAACAACCCACCAAAAGCTTTCTTTAATTGAAAATTTTTTCTTTTTAACAATACTAACAACATAAATTAAAGAAAACAAACTAAGTAAAATAAAATATAAATTTTTCATTTTTTAGACACCTTCTTACAATTAATATTTTGGATTAAAATAAACATTATCGTATAAACCATGTTAATCATGTACTTTATTGGTTTTATAATTCCACCATGCATGCTCTCCCCTGTTTCACGAAGACGCATCTTAACTGGAACTTCAACAATTTTATAACCTGCTAAAAGCATCTCAATAGCTAAATTAGCATCTGGATATTCTGGATATCCCCCCATTTTAGCATATCTTTTGATTACATCTTTATTTAAACATTGAAATCCAGAAAGTGGATCAGCAATATGTTTATGACAAAAAATCCTAATCAAAATTTCAAACATCTTGGTGCCAATCCTTCTAAAAAATGGACAAGGATAACCCATATCTTTTAAATATCTAGATCCGATAACAACATCCGCTCCACTTTTCTTAGCGGTTTCAAACAATTTAACGGCTTCTGCTGCAATATGCTGACCATCAGCATCAAATTGAATAACATAATCATAATCATTTTGATATGCATACTTAAAACCTGTCTGCACCGCTCCGGCATATCTTAAATTAAATATCCCATCGATACAGGTTACACCATTTTTTAAAACAATATCACGAGTATTATCAGTTGAGCAATCATTTACAACTAATATATCAGCAAAATCAACATTTTTCTTTATTTCCTTTAAAACTTTATCAATATTGTCTTCCTCATTATAAGCAGGAATAATAAATAAAACCTTGTCACGCATCAAATACACCTCCATAAAACTTAATAATACAACTTATTGGTGACATTATTAATCATAATTATATTTTTTATTATATTTTTAATATTCTGATATCAACCAAATACCATCACTTTTTATCAAAATAAAAAGGAATATATTTACTTAAATTATTATTATAAAACTTATCATGGAGTTTCGTTTTACCCCACTTATCACACATATATTTAATTTCTGAAATAAATCTTTGTTTATGTTTATCGTCTAAATCATTACCACGACTCAACGATTCATAATGATATAAAACAACATTAGGAATAACAACATTAAAATAACCATTTTCAAGCATCTTCAAATTAAAATCTACATCGTTATATGCTACTTTTAATTTTTCATCAAGACCTTTTACACTTAAAAATTTATCTTTTTTAACCATCAAACACGCAGCTGTAACAGCTGACCAGTTATATGTGGCAACTAATCTTCCAAAAAAACCATAATCACTTCTATCATTCCCTATAAATGCATGAGCAGCAATACCAGCACATCCAACTACAACTCCACAATGTTGAACAGTATTAGTAGGATATAACAATTTAGCCCCAACGCAGCCGACATGCTCCTGACTAGCATATCCAACCATCTTGGTTAACCAATTTTCAGAAATGATTTCCGTATCATTATTAAGTAAAACAACATAATCACCTTTTGCACGTTTTACACCTTGATTATTTAAATAAGAATAATTAAATTCACAATTATAAGTATAATAACTAAAATTATCATATTTAATTTTATAATTATCAAGTAAAGCAAAAGTTGCATCTTCAACACTATTATTGTTAATAACAATTATTTCAAAATTATCATAATTTGTTTTATCATAAATTGAATCAAGGCATCTCTTTAAAATATCACTCTTATCTTTAGTAGGAATAATAATAGAAATTAAAGGAAGTTCATCCAATAAATACTCAACGTCATACATTTGTGGCGTTCCTAGCATATTAACTTTAGCATTTATTTTTCTCCTTTTTAATGCGTCTTCTAAAGCACGTTTGCCTGCTTCATAAGCATAATTTTTACTAGAAGCATCACTTGATGTTGAACCTTCAATCATTCTCCAATGATATAAAACTTTTGGAATATGATAAATATTTTTTGTTTCTTCCGTAAATCTTAAAAACAAATCATAATCTTGACTACCATTATATTCACCTCTAAACCCCCCTATTTCATCAACTATTTTTTTTCGTAATACAGTAAAATGACAAATATAATTAGAAGAAAGCAAAGTATCAGGAGAAAAATCAGGTTTAAAATGAGGAAAATATCGTTTGCCGTTTAATGCGATTTTATCTTCATCTGTATAAATTAAATCTATTTTTTTATCTAAATTTAAAACACTAGCAACCTCATATAAAGCATCCTTATGAAGTAAATCGTCATTATCGAGAAGGCCAACAAATTCTCCAGAAGCAATTTTTAAAGCGCTATTACTAGCAGCACTAATATGACCATTTTTCTTTCTATATACAACTTTTACTCTAGAATCCTTATTTTCATAATATTTTAAGCATTTAATAGTACCTTCATTGGTTGAACAATCATCAGCTAAACAAATTTCAAAATTTTCATAAGTCTGATTCAAAACAGAATCAATACATTCACTTAAAATTTCATAGCTAACGTTATAGACAGGAATTATTATAGATATAAGTGGATTATATTCTAATTTCGTAATTTTTGCATTAACATCATTTTTTTCCAGCCAACTCAAATAATCATTTTGATTTAATGGATTAGCAAAGCCATCAGAAACATTTCGACCAGCAACATTATCAAAAAAAGAACTAAAATATTGCTTTAATAATTTAGGTGGTATCAAAAAGTGATGTCTATGCCACATTAATCTAATAGTTCGATAAAGCACACTAGGAATTTTGATAATTCTTTTAATAATGCCTCTCATTCTATAAACCAAAGAAAGAAGAACTCTAGTAAAAGTATTAACTTTCAATTCAGAAAGCAGCAATTCATCACCCTTATTATTCTTAAGATACAAAAAAGCTTTTTTAGATTTTTTCAAAATATTTGCCCTATAATTATAACGATATATCCCATCACCAATAAGTTTATTAACAAAATCAGTGCCAATAATTTCAATATCAGTTAGAGGAATTTCAGCTCCATCAACAATTAATTTTAACATAAAATTATTAGGCATTTTAATAGAAACATTTATTAAAGGATGAACAATGCCACTAACTGAAAAATCTATTAAATCTATTTCATTCATCATAATTCCTCCGCAAATCCTTTCTGCAATTTGCTAAATACTAAATATCCAACAATAAAAACCACACAACTTATAACAAAAATAATACCAAGATTATTTAAATTTGGTAAAGTTTTATAGTAAAAAATACTATGATAAGCATCAACAATATACGCTAAAGGATTAAATTTCAAAATAAAAGAAAACTTAACAGGAACATAATCTTTAGTATATAAAATAGGGGTTACATAAAAAAGCATTCCAATAAAGAAATTAATGATGTGCTCAATATCTCTAACATATACTTCAAATGCACTCAAAATAAAAGCAATACCCAAAGTAAAAATATATTGAATTAAAGCAACTACTGGTAAAAATAATATATACACACTAATACCTACGCCACTAAAAATAGTAAATAAAATAATAACAATACAAGATATCAAAAAATTAACTAAACAACTAGTAACACCTGACATAGGTAAAATTATACGCGGAAAATAAACTTTTTTAATAATATCTGCATTAAAAATAATAGAATTCATCCCACTATTTACTGCTGAAGTAAAAAATGTCCAAGGAATAATCCCAGCAATTAAATATATTAAATAATTTTCAATATTAAATCTCATTATATAATGAAATACAATTGCATAAATTATAACAGATAACAAAGGATTAATAAAAGACCATAACACCCCTAAAAAAGACCCTTTATATTTACCTCTAACATCTTTTTTCACGTTGGATTTTAAAAATTCTTTGTAATTCACTATTTCCTCAATAATATTCATAACATATCTCCTCTACTTACAAACCTCTAAATATTCATCGATTACTTTGTTGCATTCGTCATCCATTCTAATCTTACCATCATAAAGCCAAATCGCCCTGTCACATAAATCTCTAACAGATCTTAAATTATGAGAAACAATAACAATAGTTTTATCACTATTCTTTAACTGTTTAAGTTTATCATAACATTTCTCTTGAAAATGTTGATCTCCAACCGCCAATATTTCATCAATAAGTAACACGTCTGCATTAACATTAATAGCAATCGAAAAAGCCAATCTCATGTACATACCAGAAGAGTAAGTCCTAACAGGATTATCAATAAATTCTTCTAATTCAGAAAAACTAATAATATTTTCTAATCTATCATCAATTTCTTCCTTTGATAAGCCAAAAATTGAAGCATTAAAATATATATTTTCACGTCCGGAAAAGTCTGGATGAAAACCTGCCCCCAATTCCAACAAAGAAGTAATTTTACCATATGTTTTTATTGAGCCTTTAGACGGA
The DNA here is from genome assembly GCA_964553605.1 of uncultured Muribaculaceae bacterium. Lineage (GTDB taxonomy): Bacteria > Bacillota_I > Bacilli_A > RF39 > UBA660 > Coprosoma. The sequence continues at coordinate 12,917 of CAZKKR010000023.1, forward strand.
TAATAAATCCCAGTCATTAATTTTAATAAAGTAGATTTGCCTGAACCATTTGTTCCAATTAAAGCAACAGATTCACCTTTTTCAATCTTTAAGCTTATCCCCTTAAGAACTTCTCTATACTCTTTTTTACCTCTAGACAAAAACAATAATTTTTCTTTTAAAGTATTAGCCTTATCCAAATATATTTTAAACGATTTACTTACATTTTTTACTTCTACTGCATATTCATTGTTTTTTTTCATAAAAACCTCCAAAATTATTATAACATAATTCATATTAAAAAAAAATTAAATCAATAAAAAAAGCCAAATAAAATAATTAATTTGACTTTAAATACAAAATGGAACTAATAACAAACTATACACAACAAATGATAACACGAAAATCGGCACAAACACAATCAGCAAATCATTAAAACCATTTTTTACATTCTTTTTCGAACTAGAACTAAAGCATAAATATAAAGCATACATAATTGGAATAAAATATCTACCTTGAACTCCACCAATTGAACTATTTCCAACCGGTGTAAAAGCTAAATATAAAGCAGTCCAAATTAACAAAATTGTACATAATAATACAAATAATATAGAAAATCGCTCTTTTACACTTATGTGATAGCTAGATTTATCAGAACACGCTAAAACTATTAAATAAATTAAATAAACTAAATAACAATTAGAAGAAACATTTCCCAAATATGCAAAAGAACCAATTGTATAAATACCAAAAAATTTATAAACAAATTCTTTAAACATAGTATTTTTCAAAACTTCTAAATATGCAAATGGATGTTTTAAAATTAAGGCAAGCTGTTTACTAACAGAAGTGTCACCACCTCTATAATCAGCAACAAATGAACCATTAATTGTAGGCAAAACAAATGTAGACATAATTAGTAAAAATACTATAAAAATCAAAAATCTCAACTTAATCATTTGTTTTTTATTAACAAATCTTTCCTTAGGAACAAGCAAAAATAGTAAAATAAAAACTACATAAACCGCCTTAATGAAACAGGCACCCAAAATTCCAACAAGAAAAATAACCATCCATTTAAAATCAATTTTCTCTTTTTCATCAACAAAAGTATTAATTATTTGAACAGTTGATAAGAAAATACCCAAAGTAACAAAATGATCATAAGAATACTGGCTTGACAAAAAAACTACAGTAGGAATAAGAGCAATACCAAAAATTGTTTTTTTACCAATTTTAGCTTTTTTAATAACATAGGCCATACCTAAAGAGTAAAAAATAAGATTAAATATTTTAGCAAATTTAAAATAAAATGTGAAAGACAAATTAAAAATTCTACCAATAAATAATATAATGCCAAAAAACACATAACCAACTTTGCCATATGAAATTTCACTTTCAGAAAAATGATCAAATTTGCTTTGATTATTCATGTAGTTAGAATAATCCTCGTTTTCTTCGGCAGAATTTATTGTCTTTATATTTTCTGGATCATTATCATACATCAAGACATCCCCTGCTCGCCAATTAATTTTATGTCCAAAAAGACTATAACTATTCATATAATGAATTTGGTCATCCCAAGAAGCAAATGTGGTTGCAGGTTGAAAACAAATAATAGATATACCAAAAAACAAACTTATTAAAAAATACAAAAAATGAAGTTGCTTATTTATTATTTTATTTCTATAAAAAAAGTATGACAAAGAAAGTAATAATAAAAGCAAAAATACAAAAATAAATCTATATATATTAAAATGAACTTGAAAATCATTACAAACACTTTTAATATGTAATTTTTCTAATGAATCACTATTAATTGTAACTGTATCAATTTTTTTGTTAAAATTAATAACTAATCTATTCCTTTCTTTGCTAAAAGTATCATCTATTTCAGATTTAATATATTTATCATAACCATTATTACTTTTATAATTTATCTTAACTTTAACATTTTCATCAGCAGAATAATTAATAATTAATTTGTTTACATACGATTTGTCTAGTTTAAGCGAAATTTCATTATTATTAATTTCCACTTTATCAGAAATATCTTTCACATTATTACCATACAAAAACAAAGGTTTAAAATTAAATATAAACAATTCGATTACAAAGGCTATTATAAAAATTAAAAACACAAATAATCCATATTTAAAAATTTTATTTTTTAACATCAATCTCACCTTCCAAAGAAACCAATAATATACAAATAACAGTTAAAAACATACATATATACCAAAAATACCCATAATTTTTAACATAATGTAAAGAGTTTACTCTTATAACACCATCAAAATTTTCAATATAATTTCTATCATCAAAACTATTAGATAAAAGAAGACTTACTTTACTGCTTTTATTAGAACTAATTTTTAATGTAAATTGCTTGCCTTTAGAATCAGACATCATATCAAATCTAAGGTCAATCAAATTAGAATTATAATTTTTAAATTCTTTAAAAATAAGCAAATTATTATTTTCATCAAACAACTCAATACTATAATCCAAATCATTCAAAGTATTATCACCAAAATTAATCAAAACTCCTGAGAAATTAACAGAATCAACAGTAAAATGTTGAATAATTGGTAAATCTATTTCTTTAATATTATAATCATCAGGAAAAACTTCTGTAGATGCCAATTTTAAAGGTGTTTTAACAACCAAAAAAATAGCACCAGCAATTAACATAATAAAACAAAAATATAAAAATTTTTTTAACTTCTTAGTATACAAACAATCACCTCAAAATCAATTAATATAATTATAACACAATTATCACTAATATAAAATTTTAAATTGTACATATTCAAAAAGATTGATATTAATACAAAAATAAGATATACTGGTAATAAGAACATAAATCTACAACAAAATAAATCAGGGGGAAGTCAAATGAAAATAATAAAAAAAGTAAAAAATAAATATAAAAAAATTAAAAACAAAATAATTTTTTCTAAAATATATAAAAATAATGAAATAAAAAAATTTATAAAAAAATCAAAATATTTCCAAAAAAAATGGTACATAAAAACATATAAAGAAGTAGCTAAAGAAATGATAAAACCATATGAACACTATTACAATATTGGATATAAAAAAGGATATAACC
>CAZKKR010000023.1:16020-18921 GCA_964553605.1 uncultured Muribaculaceae bacterium
ATATCTAAAAAAAAATCCAGATGTAAAAATGTGTCCATTATTTCATTATGAAAAATATGGTAAATATGAAGGCAGAAAAGCATTTTTTGTTGACAAACAATATGATCATAATTATAAAAAAAGAAAAATTAGTAGATTTATAAAAAGAAAAATTAGTAATTTAATTAATATAAAAAGAATCAAAAAAAATAGCAATGTTAAAATTCTTGTATATGCTCACATTTTTTATATATTCAGTACCCCAGAAATAATTGAATATTTAAAAAATCTCGAAAAATATCAATATGATTTAGTAATTACAGTTCCAAATGAAGAAAAATTTCAAATAATAATTGATCAAATTAAAGCTTTTAAGCCAAATTGTAAAATAATTAAATGCCAAAATCGGGGTTATGACATTGGGCCTTTTATGGAAATGCTTAGACAAACTAACATAGATAAATATGACATATTTTTTAAACTGCAATCAAAAAGCACAGCAAATCAAACTTGTTTTATATATAATCAAATATTTAAAAATCGTGATTGGTTCGAATATTTATTTGAAGGTGTTCTTGGTGCATTTAAAGTACATAAAAACATTGAAAAACTATCAGAAAAAAACAATATTGGAATAATAGCAGCAAGCAATCTAATAACAAAAGATCCGATACATAAAGAACACTTTACAATAAAACAATTAGAAAAACATAATTTAAAAATTAAAAATAATTACACGTTTGTCGCCGGAACAGTATATGCTGAAAGAATTTCATTATTAAAAAAAATAAAAAAATTAAATTTATCAATCAAAGATTTCGAACCAACAGAGAAAGGATATTTTTCATTTGCCCATGCATTAGAACGATATATTGTTGCAAACATCGGCAACAATTATACAATATATGGAAATGATGTTTGCAAATTAAAGCAATTTTGTTGGAAAAAAGCAAACAAAAAAATAAAAAAGATTACTGGAATAAGATTAACCAAAGATCAAAGAATAAAATTAAGTGATGATTTCGTTCTTAGATATATTGAGCCAACACTTATAAAAGAATATAAAATAGAAACTATAAAAATTAACGAAATAAATAAAAAAATAGATGGTAAAACATACAAATTAGAAGAATGCTATCCATTATTATTATTAAATGGCAATACCAAAGAATATATTAAAAAATGTGTACAATATAGAAGAACAGATTACATGGACCTATCAGAAAAAGAATTTGAAAAAACGGTAAAAAAAGAATGTGTAGAAAGATACAAAAGCCTAATAAAAAACATTGATAAAAATGGATATGATTCAAATAACTATATTGTTATTAATCAAAACAATTCAATAATTGATGGACAACACAGAGCGTGCTATTTACTACATAAATACGGTAAAGATTTTAAAGTTAAAGTTTTAAAAATATATGAATATCAAACAAAACTAGAAAATATTAAAATGTTTTTAAATAAAATTAAATAAAAAGCACATCACATTGATGTGCTTTTTACCAGTACTTTTTGTAAGAAATATTTAAATCTAAACCCTGTGAATCAATTCCGCGCAAAGTTCCGGAACTACTATACTGCCATATTTGATAAATGCCCGTATAATCAGTACTATTAGTATAATGCGCAAGCCAAATATCATATCTACTTGACAAAAAAGCACTATCTAAATAATTATTTAACCAATTTTTATTAGCATAAACACCACATTTATAGCCATTTGACTCTATAACCGTGCAAAAATTATTAGCAATAGCCGTCAACATAGGCCTTCCCAAATATACATTTTTTTCTTCTTCCATATCAATAAATACGGGTAATTTTAAATAATTCTTTTGAGAATTACTAATAGAACTCAACTGTCTAAGAGCATGTGCTGCTTCACTATCCGAATTTGGTGAATCTTGATTCAAACCGGACGGTCCATGAAGTAATGTAGTATAAGAATATAAATATACCCCATAAGGAATACCATTATTAGCCGCTCCAGACACATTATTAATAAATTGAACATCATCCTGAGAAATAAAATTACTTCCATAACCTAATCTAATAATAGCAAAATCAATCCCAGATTTTTTAACTTCAGACCAGTTAATATTCCCTTGATGTGAGGAAACATCAATGCCAAAATACGTGTTAGAATATACATATATATTAATGCTTTGTTCATCAATAACTTCAGCAAACTTATTATAAAGTTTAATCTTAACTTTATGTAAACCATCTGAAAATTTAGATAACAAAATTGTACTAATAAAACCGGGATGAGGATTTACTAAAGAACCACCATAACTGTCTGGATAAGCAGAAAGCACATCTGATCTTTCATAACGCGTAACAACTTGCTTAATATCATCAATCGAAACTTCAATTGCAGAGCGTTCAGAAGAAGACAATTCCCAACCTTGAACCGTAAGAACATTTTCTTTATTAAAATTTTTTCTATTAGGAAAATCTATATTAATAATACCATCATACTTTTTCAATTTAATCTTACGTTCAACTGAAACTAAAATCTCATCAGTATTGCTATCTCTAACATTTACATTAATTGTAACTGGTCCATCTTTTATATTTGATACATCTACTACACCCTCATATCCTGCTAAATCTCCAGGTTTTGCTCCATATTCACTGCCATATACTCTTATTGCATCCTCTCTCAATGTTGGATTAATATTTTGAGATACATCATTACCATTTACTAAAACCTCTAATTTAGCATTATCTGCTGTACTTAAATACCATCCTCGTAGTGTCAATTTATTTCCACTTATTTTAGACCCATCTGACGGGCTATCAAGCCTAATCGTACTTTTATATTTTTGAAGTTTAATTTGTTTTGTTATAGTAGAAAGAATCTCATCAGTATTGCTATCTCTAACATTTACATTAATTGTAACTGGTCCATCT
>CAZKKR010000023.1:19021-19963 GCA_964553605.1 uncultured Muribaculaceae bacterium
GTGTCAATTTATTTCCACTTATTTTAGACCCATCTGACGGGCTATCAAGCCTAATTGTACTTTTATATTTTTGAAGCTTAAAACTTCGTGAATAACTCGACAAAACTTCACCTTGCGAACTAACAGAATTAATTTTAATTTCATGATCGCCATTTTTTAATGATGAAGTATTAATATAACCTTTAAACCCTGGTTTGATATTGTTAAGTCGATCACCATAACCCTTAATAGCTGTTAAAACATCGTGTCTTTGTTCGACTTCATATGTAAAAGGAATATAATTATTGTCAATATAAACATTTAATTTGTTTCCTAAGTTTGAATTCATCACCCAGCCTTGTATAAACAAAGTGCTTCCAAAAACTGTTTCTTTTGGATTATCAATAAATACTTTTGAAATATTATTAACAACCAAAACTCTCGAAATTTCATACACCTTAATATCTGAAGAATAAAATTCTAATTTTAAAATATGATTGCCAAGACTTAACATAGAAATATCACATATTCCTTTAAATCCAGGAACAATATTTTCATTTCCATAACCTTTTATAACAGCCAAAACATCAGGTCGTTCGTGTCTAATATATGAAAAATTATATGCCTCATTATCAATATAAACCTTTATATCATCAATATTTGAAGTAGACATAATCCACCCCTGTATATTTAATTTATCAAAATAATTAGAATTAGATAAAGGAAAATCAATACAGCCAAGACTATCGCTAGCACTAACAACGCCAATATTAAATATAAAACATAAAATTAATAATGAAACCAATATTCCTAATTTTTTCACAGAATAACACCATCCTATTCTAAATTCACCAATTAATTTTTAAACCCAAATTAGCAAAAAATAATTTATATTTATCTCTAAATCTTTGGTTTTCTTATCGAATTTTTGAGACAACGTATTTTTAAATTTATATATAATCG
>CAZKKR010000024.1:0-19136 GCA_964553605.1 uncultured Muribaculaceae bacterium
ATCTTCTAGTACAAAAAGAAAATCCTTCAGAGTTTGTTAAAGAAATATTAGAAAATAATCGAAAGCACATTGTAGAAATTAACTAAAAATTAATCATTAAGACAAAAAGCGTGATAAAAACTTTAATATGTGTTATAATAACTATACTTGAAAAGAAAATGTAAACAAAAAAAACAAATTAATTTTCGAAAATCTTACTTAAAAGGGTGATAATATGGAAAAGAAAAGGGAAGCTGTAAAACTAATACAAGATAAAATGGAGGGCAAAACATTCCTTACCTATAAAGAAATTGCAACTATAACAGGGTATCATCCTAAGTACATCTTAAAATTAAAAAAAGATGTCATAAAAGGTGATATTAATTTTGTTCATGGTAATAAAAACCGCATACCTATAAATAGTATGAGTGAAGAAGAGAAACAAAAAATAATAAACCTTTACAAAAAGAGTAACGTCAGTATTAGAAAATTCTGTAATTTCTATCATACAAGAAGTTATTCATGTATATATAATCTTTTAAAAGAAAATGGACTTATAAAATAAAAACTACAGTAATGTAGTTTTTTTGTCGATTAAATTTTCTTCTAAAAAATAAAGCCTCCTAATAATTTTTTATAGGAGGTATCTATGGGACTGACAGAAAAAGAAGTAATAGAAAGTAGAAAAACACATGGCAGCAATGAAATTAGTAAAATAGAAAAAGATAGTTTTTTAAAAATATTATTAGCCACCCTAGGAGACCCAATAATAAAAATATTAATAATAGCCTTAGCTATAAAAACCATATTCTTATTTAAAGACTTTGACTGGTATGAAACAATAGGTATAGTTATAGCTATATTCATCGCCTCATTTATTTCGACCATATCAGAATATGGTAGTGAAAAAGCCTTTGAAAAACTAGAAGAAGATGCCTCAAAAATAAAAACAAAAGTAAAAAGAAGTAATAGATTAAAAGAAATTTATATAAATGAAGTTGTTGTGGGAGACATCATAAAACTAGAATCTGGTGATCAAATTCCGGCAGATGGAATAATAATAGAAGGAAATATTTTAGTTAATGAAGCGACTTTAAATGGTGAAACCAAAGAAAAAGAGAAAAAGAAAAATAGTAATATCTATAGAGGAACTGTCGTATACCAAGGCGAAGCCATTATGGAAGTAAAAAAAGTGGGAGATCAAACTTTTTATGGGAAGTTAGCTTCAGAAATAAGAGAAAAAACGCAAGATAGTCCCTTAAAACTAAGACTAGTTAAATTAGCTAAACAAATAAGTAAAATAGGCTATATTGGAGCTTTATTAGTGTCACTATCATATCTATTTTCTATAATCATAATAAACAATAATTTTAATTACAATCTAATTAAAGAAACAATAACCAATTTTCCACTAATGTTCGGTCATATCTTACATGCTTTAACCCTAAGTGTAACGATAATCGTTGTCGCAGTACCTGAAGGACTACCAATGATGATAACATTAGTATTATCATCAAATATGAAAAAAATGCTTAAAAATAATGTTTTGGTTAGAAAATTAACTGGCATTGAAACCGCCGGAAATATAAATATTTTATTTACTGACAAAACTGGAACTATCACCAAAGGTAATTTCAATGTGATAGGAATTGCAACACCAAAAGGTAATATTTACAAAAGTGAAGAAGAGCTAAAGGAAAATCAAGCACTTTACAAAATGACTAAAATATCCTTAATAGCTAATAACGCCAGTACATACGAAGATGATAAAATAGTTGGGGGAAATATCACCGATAGAGCAATCTTAAATTTTTTTGAAAATAAAAAAATCAAAATTGATGTATTAAAAAAAGAACCTTTTAATAGTGAAAAAAAATATTCTAAAACCAAAATAAAATATGAAAATAAAACTTTAGAACTAATTAAAGGAGCCCCAGAGATAATAATAGATAAATGCAATTATTATTATGAAAAAGGTAAGAAATATACTTTATTAAATAAAGAAAAAATAAAAAAAGATATCTTAAAAATAGCCGAAACTGGAATCAGGGTTTTAGCCTTTGCTATAGAAAGTGAAAATAAAACATCTTTAATAGGTTTTGTATATATTAAAGATGAAATAAGACCTACAGCTATTAAAGGAATAGATTTAATTGAAAAAGCTGGAATAAATATAGTTATGCTAACCGGCGACAATTTAGAAACAGCTAAAAAAGTAGGGAAAGAAATTAAACTATTAAAAAATAAAAATGATATAGCTATAACAAGCAAAGAATTAAATAAAATGAAAGATGATGAAATAAAAGAAATACTACCTAATTTAAAAATAATTGCGAGATCACTGCCCCAAGACAAAAGTAGACTAGTCAAAATAGCTCAAAGTAGTAACTTAGTAGTAGGGATGACAGGAGACGGGGTAAATGACGCCCCAGCTTTAAAAAAAGCCGATGTCGGATTTTCCATGGGCTCAGCAGTAGAAGTTGCTAAAGAAGCTAGCGATATTGTCATATTAGATGATAATTTACTTTCTATATCAAATGCCATTTTATATGGAAGAACCATATTTAAAAGTATAAGAAAATTCATAATATTTCAGTTAACAATAAATATATGTGCCGTAAGTATATCAATAATAGGCCCTTTTATCGGTGTTGATACTCCAGTAACAGTAATTCAAATGCTGTGGATAAATATGATTATGGATACCTTAGCCGCCTTAGCCTTTTCTTATGAACCAGCTTTAAAAGAGTATATGGAAGAAAAACCAAAAACAAAGGATGAAATGATCGTTAATAAATATATGTTAGGGGAAATCCTTTTCACCGGAATATTTTCCTCCATAATGTGTATTATATTCTTAAAATTACCACTTATCCACAGTATATATAAAAACAAAAAACACCTTATGACAGCCTTCTTCGGTTTATTCATATTTATGGGAGTATTTAATAGCTTTAATGCCAGAACTCATAGATTAAATATTTTTTCTAATTTATCAAAAAATAAAGTTTTTTTAATCGTAATATCACTTATTTTTATCGTTCAAATATATCTTATATACTATGGCGGCAAAATATTTAGAACATATGGCTTAAATTTCATAGAGTTTGAAACTATGATAGCCTTATCGATGCTTGTAATACCAACTGATCTTATTAGAAAACTATACCTTAGAAAACAAGGAAATAAAGGAGGCGTCTAAATTTACAAAAACCCTAAAAAGTGCTATAATATTTAACCGAGGTGAGGGGTATGGAAAAATATAAACTAACAAAGAAAAATAAAATAGTTGCTATCGCAGCTGGTCTTTTTCTAGCATTTACTGTAGGTAGATTTACAGCTAATCAAAATAATCCGCAGCCAGAACCTACAATTGAATCTCAACAAGATGAAAATATAGTAGAAGATGTTGCCACTGACGTTAATGTTTTAGTTGATGAAGTAGAAGAACAAACTCCAGAAATTGAGACAAATCCAGATGACATAATAAATGCTTATCTAAGTGACTTAAGAGAAGGCTTTAATGAACTTGCTACCGCTGCCAGTGATCAGTGGAATAGTGAAGAGTTTCAAGCAAAATTAGATATATATAAACAAAGATTAAAAGATTTACTAGACTTTGTCTTTAATGGTAAAGAAATAAATGGAATAACCTTTAATGACTTAAGTAGTGAAGCTAAAAGAAACGTCATGGAATCTTTAGTTGAACTTGATCAGTGGATAGAATACTTCTTTCCAAACTACAAAGAACGAATATATGAATGGTTTGTTGATCTAGGGGCCGATGGTATAGAACTATGGCACGAATTACAAGAAGGATTTAACGAATATACTGGTGACGTTTGGGAAGAATATAATAATCGAAGTTATCATATATAAAAAAGTAAGAAGCAAAAATCTTACTTTTTTTATTGTAATTAATTGGAAAATATGATATATTTTTTATAATGGAAGGAAGGCTAAAAGATGATTAACTTTATAATTTGTGATGATATTCCTAAAGATAGAAAAATGATAGAAAAAATAATTTCCAAATATATGATGAAAAACAAATTAGAATATAAAACCCATATATTTGATGATTATGACGATCAATTTATTGAAATTGTAAATAAGAAATTACCATTTAAAATTTATATTTTAGATATTGAAACACCAACAAGATCAGGAATAGACATAGCTAGAATAATAAGACATAAAGATGTTGAGAGTGTATTAATATTTTTAACTGGACATCAAGAATTAAGTGAAGTAGTAATGAAAAATGATTTTATATTTTTATCATTTATTAATAAATTTGATGATTGTGAAAATAGGTTAACAAAAGCCATAGATAAATCATTAAAAATGTTTAAAGTAAAGAAAACAATAAGATTTAAAGATAACGGAATATTATATGCCATTCCTTTAGAAGACATTTTATATATAACAAGGGATAGCATAGATAGAAAATGCATTATAGTAACTGATTATAATGAATTTAAAGTAGGAAAAAATTTAAATGAAATCGAAAACATGTTAAATGATAATTTTATTAAAACCCATAGAGCCTGCTTCATGAATAAAAAAAGAGTAGTTAGTTTTAATAAAGCAAAAAGAATGGTTCGCTTTGATAATGGAACAAAATGTGATTTAATTTCTACTCGCTTTAATAAGGAGCTGATATAAAATGGATAATAGAGTAGAGTTAATTTATAATATTATTGGAAGCATATTACTATTTTCAGTAATATGCTATTGTTGGAAAAAATGCTTAAATGATAAATTTAGTTTTAAAAGTAAGGATGTTTTAATTTCAATAATAACTTTAACTATATTATCAATAGCATCAGATTATTTATTTCCTAAACCAATAAGAATAGTAAGTGTATTTGGCTCATTATTACTAGTTTGTAGAATAAAATTTTCTAAAAATCTTAGGGACAGCATTTTACTTGTGACCATATCGGAATTAACCTTGTGGATAGCAGAATTTTCCTTTGCAATACTTATTTCACTAATATATAAAGGTGATATACAAAAGTTTGTAAATGTTGGACCAGTATTTTTACTATTAAATGCATACATCACAGTTGTTTCATTTTTGCTAGTAAGATCAAAAGTAACCAGAAAACTGTACTTAAAATTAAAAACTTCATATGAGATAATGAAGAAAAATGAATTAGTATTATACCCATTTATGATAGTGTTAATAGTAATTGTTTCAACAGTAGAAAGTTACATGAAATTAGATTTACCCATAATACTATTCACAAATTTATTAATGGGAATCATATTCATTTCGGTATTTTTAAATATGAGTATAACAAAATAAAAATATAATAAAATAAATAGTAAATATCAAACAAGCATATCAAGTTTAAAAGAATATGAAGAAATGATTGATAAATATAGAGTTAATAATCATGAGAATAAAAATGAACTTATGACTATTAGAAACATGATAAAATCTAAAGATAAAAATACTATGGAATACATAGATAAATTAGTAGATAACAAAGTAAAGGATAACGAAAAAATAATGTATAAAGTGTCTAAGATTCCCGAAGGAGGATTAAAGGCCATCATCTATTCAAAATTAACACTAATGGATAAATATAAAATTAAATATACTTTAGATATAGCAAGTGACGTTAGAACAGTTGATTTAATAAATCTTGGTGATGAATTAGTTTTAAATGTTTGTAAAATATTAGGAGTGTTTTTAGATAATTCGATTGATGCCGTGAGAAAATTAAAAAAGAAAAATATAATAATAGAATTTTATGTTATGGATGGATATTTAAACATCGATATAACAAATAACTTTAAAGGAAACTTAGATTTAAATAAATTAGGAAATATAAAATATACTACCAAAGGGGAAGGACATGGATATGGTCTTTCACTGGTAGAACAAATAGTGACTGAAAACTCAGAAATATTAGAAAATGAAAAGAGTATAAGTGGAGATCTATTTACTCAAAGATTAAAAATAAAAATGTAGTTAAATAACTACATTTTTTACTTTATTAAACTCTTTGGACATTTAGGTTCATCCAACCATATAACGATGCAGGCAGAAGAACCAGCGTTCGCAAATAACCCAGCAAAACCAGCCAAAATTGAACTAAATAAATGCATAAGACATCTCCTTTCATTCTTTTATGTTTAAATAAAATTTAAACCTTAATCCTTTTTGTAATACTTATAATTATCATATTGCTGCCCAGCTAGTTTATAAGTTACCGGTGAAATCATTACACTTTGAATAATCAAAGCAAAAATCATAGAATTTGAAACAAATATATTATTAACTAGTAATGAACAAGCAACCATTACTACAGCAATAATAGTTGACAATACTTTATATGTAAGTCTTCTTTTAGGACTTATGATAGGTCTTTTTTCAGTATCAGCCGGACTATATTTATAAATATATAGTATAGTTAACACTCCAAAAACAATTTTAAACCAAAGCGGAAAAGTAATAATTTTGCAAATAAATGTAACAGATAAAAATGTCAAAGAAGAAGCGATTAAACAAGCAGTACTTGATGATGCATGCATGCCAAATGAAACTAGACGTATCATATTGTAAATAAGCATAAATATGATCAATTCTTTTAATATTCCGAGAAAATAGGCTACTAAAAATATAATAATAGTTTTAGAAATAAACATATAAAATCCGGTCAAACCATATTCTAATATTTCCATTTTTTCATCTGAAAAATTAGGATGATCTTTTTTAATAATATTTAAAGATTTTGAAATGATCGCTTCTCTCATAAATACTCCTACTCTTAAGTAAAGAGTAACATCAAAAAAATAGTAAAAAATGTTATTTGCACAAACATTACACATAGTTAAACAATTAGCAAATAGCATAAAACCACTCGTGACACTTGTTAGCATTTAGACAACTTTATGCCGCGTTCAGACCGCATGACCAGTCTTGGTATATGACTATAGTAAAATGGAAAACGTCGACTTAAATACACGCGCGTATTGTCGGAATTTGTATTATAGATTTCGCATCAAAAGGGTCCCAGAGGTAGTATATTAATATTGTAAGAGAATTACTAGAAGGGAGATGTAAGAGTGAAAGGCAAAGTAAAATGGTTTAATAACGAAAAAGGCTTTGGATTTATTGAATATAATGATGAAGAAGATATTTTCGTTCATTATTCAGCTATTCTTACACCAGGCTACAAAACATTAGTTGAGGGACAGTATGTTGAGTTTGAACTAGTTAGAACTGATAAAGGCCTGCAAGCAAAAAATGTTGTCGAAATTAAAACTGCCCTAGTGTAGTTTTTTTTCTTTTAACAAAAATTATAAAATATGTGATATAATATAATTGGAAGGTGATAAAATGAAATATGTAGTTCGTGGGAATAAAGTCAAAATTACAGATGACTTAAATAATTATGCAGAAGAAAAACTATCTAAATTAGATAAGTATTTCGTAAATGCAGAAGAATTTACAGCTACTGTTGTTTTCAAAAACCAAGAACCATTGCAAAAGGTAGAGGTAACGATACCAGTTAAAAGAATGCTATTAAGGGCTGAAGAAAGTCACAAAGATCCATTTGCTGCACTTGATTTAATCGTTGACAAACTAGAAAGACAAATAAGAAAAAATAAAACAAGAATGAGCAAAAAATCAGCAAGAGATAAAATGGCAGGTTTTGTCACTAACTTTGAGGTCGAAAAAGAAGATAAAGATAAGAGTAAAATAGTTAAGAAAAAAGAGATAGAATTAAAACCAATGAGTGAAGAAGAAGCAATTCTTCAAATGAATTTAATTGATCATGATTTCTTTATCTTTAGAGATTCCAAATCCGGAGAAATTGAAGTAGTTTATAAAAGAGAAGACGGAAATTACGGATTACTTAAAGAAAAATAAAAATCGCCAAAAGCGATTTTTTATTTTTTTCTTATAAATACTAGGAATTTTACGTATTTTTTGGTAAAATACTGTATAGACGAAAGGGTGAATGTAATGAACTTCTTTAAGAAAATATTTGATCACGAATATAAAGAACTAGAACGTTTTCAAAAAATAGCTGATGAAATAGATGCTTTAGATGAAGAAATGTCTAAATTAACTGATAAACAGTTAAAAGCTAAAACAGCAGAATTTAGAAAAAGATTAGAAAATGGAGAAACTCTAGAAGATATTAAAGTAGAAGCTTTTGCCGTTGCAAGAGAAGCTGCTTATAGAGTAATTGGTGAAAAACCATATTATGTACAGTTATTGGGAGGCTTAGCTATTCACTACGGTAATATAGCTGAGATGAAAACTGGTGAAGGTAAAACCTTAACTTCAATCTTACCAGCTTACTTAAATGCTTTAACTGGTGACGGAGTACATATAATCACCGTAAATGAATACCTAGCTGGCCGTGATGCTAACTGGATGGGAAAAATCCATGAATTTTTAGGACTTACAGTCGGTATTAACTATAGAGAATATACTCCAGAACAAAAAAGAGAAGCTTACGGTTGCGATATTATGTATTCAACCAATAACGAAATTGGTTTCGATTACTTAAGAGATAACATGGTAGTTAAAGCTGAAGATAGAGTTCAAAGACCACTTAACTTTGTTATTATAGATGAGGTCGACTCAGTATTAATCGATGAAGCTAGAACGCCATTAATTATTTCAGGTGGAAGCATGCAATCAGCTAATTTATATACAAATGCTGATAAATTTGTTAAAACTTTAAAAGAAAACGAAGGATACATCTATGATGAAAAAACTAAAGCCACATCATTAGATGCTGAAGGTATTAAAAAAGCTGAAAAATTCTTTAAAGTAGATAACCTATATGATATAGAGCACGCTACTTTAGTTCACTTTATTAATCAAGCCTTACATGCAAATTATAGTATGAAAAAAGACTTTGATTATGTAATTCAAGATGGCAAAATTGTTATAGTTGACCAGTTTACTGGAAGACTTATGCCAGGAAGAAATTTCTCAGAAGGACTTCATCAAGCTATTGAAGCTAAAGAAGGCGTACAAATCAATGAAGAAACTAAGACATTAGCTACAATAACATTCCAAAACTTATTTAGAATGTATAAAAAACTAGCCGGAATGACTGGTACAGCTAAAACCGAAGAAGAAGAATTTAGAGATATTTATAACATGTATGTTATTCAAATACCTACAAATAAACCAGTAATAAGAGAAGACTTTAGTGACTTAATCTTCGCAACAGCTGAAGGAAAATATAATGCTATAGTAAAAGAAATTAAAGAAAGACACGCTAAAGGACAACCTCTACTAGTAGGTACTGTTGCTGTTGAAAATAGTGAATTAATTAGTAGAATGCTTAAAAAAGAAGGTATTCCACACGAAGTATTAAATGCTAAAAATAATGCAAGAGAAGCAGAAATAATTGCTAAGGCCGGAGAAAAAGGCGCTGTAACAATAGCTACCAATATGGCTGGTCGTGGTACCGATATTAAACTAGGTAAAGGTGTTGTAGAATTAGGTGGACTATGCGTACTTGGTACTGAAAGACATGAATCAAGACGTATTGATAACCAATTAAGAGGACGTTCTGGTCGTCAAGGAGACCCAGGAATGACTCAATTCTGCGTATCATTTGAAGATGATTTAATGGTTAGATTCGGAACTGATAGTGCCAAAGCCTTATTACAAAAAGTAGGCTTTGATGGTGAACTTTCAATCAGAAGTAAAGCCCTATCAAGATCAATTGAATCAGCACAAAAAAGAGTTGAAGGAAATAACTTCGATACCAGAAAACACTTACTAGAATATGATGACGTAATTAATAATCAAAGATTAATCATTTATGAACAAAGAAATGAAATATTAGATAGCCCATCAATTCATACAACAACATTAAATCATTTTAAAGAACACATTACTAATGTTGTTAATAGTCACTTAATAGAAACTGATAAACTAACAGGAACCGATGTTAGTGAAATACTGGAATATGTTAATGAAAACCTATTAAGACATGACTTAAAAGTAGAAGATTTAGAAGAATTAGATAATGAATCAGTAATTGATACTATTTATGAAAAAATAGTAGAAGAATATGATAAAAAATTATCAGAATTCCCAGAAGAACTTAAAAATGAATTTGAAAAAGCTATTACATTAAGAGTAATTGATACTCATTGGATGGATCATATTAATGCTATGTCACTTCTAAGAGAAGGTATTTATCTAAGACAATATGCCCAAGAAGATCCACTAAGAGCCTACACTGCAGAAGGTTATGAAATGTTTGATAACTTATTAGCTGCTATAGCTCAAGATACAACTAGATATTTATTAAATGCTGAAATTAGACAAAATGTCGAAAGAGAACAAGTAATAGAAGGAACACCTAATGAAGACAAAAGCAAAAATAAAAAACAAACACCAAAAAGAGTTAAAAAAGTAGGCCGCAACGACCCATGTCCATGTGGATCAGGGAAGAAATATAAGCAGTGTTGCGGAAAGTAAGGTAAATAAAGGGATTGCGGGAATTGACACCGTGAAGAAAAGTGAAAAACCGTGAATTAGATACCTTTTAGATACCCTGAAAAATGTTTTAAAAGACCAATTAAGGTCTTTTTTGATGTATAAAAATATATGTTATAATATAAGAAGAGGGTGATTCCATGAGTAATCTTTTAAAAGATAATAAAGAACTGATGAGGGAATATAATTATGAAAAAAATCATAACGTAGATCTTAATAATTTAACAATTGGTTCTGGTAAAAAAGTATGGTGGATATGTTCAAAAGGTCATGAATGGGAAGCTATTGTTTATTCAAGAAAAGAAGGTGTTGGGTGTCCATATTGCAATAACAAAAAAGTTATAAAAGGAGAAAATGATCTTCAATCAAGATATCCTAGAATTGCAAAAGAGTGGGATTATAATAAAAATAAAGAATTACCAAATGAGGTTTTTTCTAGTTCAGGTAAAATATATTGGTGGATTTGTCCTAAAGGGCATAGTTATTCACAATCAATTAATAATAGAACAAAGAATCATGGTTGTCCAATTTGTAGTAAAGAGAAAGTAACATCATTTCAAGAAAAAATTGTATTTCATTACATAAAAAAGTATTTTAGTGATGCTGTAGATAATTATAGAATTAAAGAGTTAGGAAAAAGAGAAATTGATATATATATTCCAAGTATTAAGGTTGGAATAGAATATGATGGTGGGTATTATCACATTGATCCTGAAAATGATTTGGAAAAGGATAAAATATGTAATAATCTCGGAATAAAACTTTTTAGAATCAGAGACAATAAATGTGAAAAGATAAAATCTACCAGCATATGCTATTATAGAAAGAATAAATCTACAGAAGATTTAATGGAAATAATTATTAAATTATTAAATGATTTAGGTGTTAAAGAAGTAAATATAGATATTGAAAAAGATTTAGAAAGTATTTATTCGGAAATAGAATTTACTACAAAAAAGGAATCATTGGCATCAAAGTATCCAACAATTGCAAAAGAATGGAATTTTGAAAAAAATGGTAACCTTAGTCCTAAACATATTGCTCCTAAAAGCAATAAAAAAGTTTGGTGGAAATGCTCAAAGTGTGGATATGAATGGATGGCGAATCCAAATCATAGAGTAAGAGGACAAGGATGTCCTAAATGTGGAATTGTTAAAATAAAAAAATCGAAAAACAAAGTAACTATACAAATGACACTGGATGGAAGAATAATTAAGAAATATAATAGTTTGAAAGAAGCAGAAGAAAAAACTGGTATAAAGCACATTTCAAGTGTATGTAATAACAAAAGAAATACAGCTGGTGGATATAAATGGAAATATGAGGAGTAAAAATGAATGTAGAAATAATTAACTCTATTTATAAATATATAGAGGTTTTATTTGAAAATAATCAGAGATTAGTAAAACTTTTTGGTATTAATGCTTTAAGTTCAATTACTAATGGATCAAAAGATATATTGAACCTTATTCAAGATATACCAAGATTAATTCCATATTCATACTGTGAAAAAGAAGATAAACTATATCTTGAAAATGATGATGGTTTACTTCAATATAAAAAAAATATTCCCAATCTTAAAAAAAACTATCAGAAGATAATTGATGAAAATAAAGAATGCTTAAAGAAAATCAAAAAAATCAGAAATAAGTATGAACATATTCTTCACAATGTAAGGATGGAATCTTGCTTTAAAAGCAATAACAATTGGTTCGAATATGGCTTTGTAATTAAAAGTAAAGAATATCATATTAATTCAAAAGAATTGATAAAAGTATTTCATGAATTAAATATTTTATATGATAATTTGATAAAAATATTGCTAGAATATGTATATAAAAATGATTTAAATAATACTTATGGATTTCTTAAAAGAATTGATTTATTAGGTTTCAACAGATTATATGATAGTGATTTACTTTATGAAGCAGGAAAAGCAATTGCCGGAATATAGAGATTTTTTAGATACCTTATTAGATACCTTGTTTCACTTTTTATCACATTTCTTCACTTTTCTTGATGTCAAGATTAGTGATAAAGTATGAATTAAAGTGAGAAAATAAAAGAAAAAAGTGATAAACCATAAAGAAAAGCGACTGAAATATTAAATGATCCATGTCCATGTGGCAGTGGTAAAAAATATAAGCAATGTTGTGGAAAATAAACTCACAAACCCGCATAAAATAAGGAAAAACGCGAGTTTTTTCTTTGCTAAAAAATTGCGAATTTATATGTTTTGAACCACTTTAGATACCTTTTTCCGGTATTTTTAAAATATAAAAATATGGTATAATTAATATAGGAGTTGATACTATGGATGTTATTAAACTGAAAAATACAATAGAAACATTATGTAAAATAGTAAATGTACCCGAAGATAAAAAACAAGAATTAATAAACAAATACTCAGATTTGAGTGAAACTGAAGTAATAAAAGAATTATCACAAATTGCATATAGAGTATTAGGAAACAATGAAGAAATGTACGATTATTGTTTAGAAGTAATTAGAAATATAAATCCAGAAATTTGTCCACCTGTAGAAGAGATGAAAACTCGTTTGTCAAAAATGTTTTCTAATGAAGTTGAGGGAAATATGTCATTAGAAGAAAATCATCAGTTAGTCAATGAATCGATAGTTAGGTTTACAACTTTATTTAATCAATATGGAATAGATTATTATATCGTAGGAGCATTGCCTTGCTTTTTGAAAACTGGTCAGCCATTATTTAGATATCATGATGATATTGATATAATGATAAACGAAGATGATATTCCAAAAGTTGCTGAAATTATCCAATTAAGTGGTTATGAATTTCATGATGATAGATTTCCTAGTTTAGAGAGATATCAAGAAATGGAACAAAACAAACCACCACATACAGTTCTAGCGCAAAATCCAAATAATGAGTTTCATTTAGGATTCTTTACTTTTAGAAGAGGACAGGATAATTCTATAACAATGAGAGAATATTCACATCGTCTTGAAGATGGCGAAGTAGTAGTAGACGTGCTTGAAAGACAATCTGACCCTATTGGGACAGAACTTAGATATGATGAAAATCCTACTCATTATATGGGGACGACATTTAAAACCAGTACAATAGAAAGTGTATATGCATTAAAAGGATATACAAGAAGACCAAAAGATATTACAGATATGCAAAAATTAGAACCATTTATTGATAAACAAAAATTGGATGCACTAAAACAACATCCAAATAAAAATGTAGAATTTCATAATATTGAATTTGAAAAAAAACAGCGATTCATAGATAAAAAAACTGCATTGCTAAAAAATTGCGAAAAATTGCAACAAATTCACTTTAGATACCTTTTCACAGTATTTTTTTAAAATATGATAAAATTATAAAAGGAAGTGATTGATTTGAAAAGAAGATTTGCATATAATGAAACAGATAATTATAAACTAATAGAAGTAGCAGAGCCTTTTTTTGATGGATATGCTTGCTTTTTGAAGTGGCAAAATATAGAGAAGCCTTTGATTATTAATAATGGAGAAAAAGAAACTTGCATTAAAGACAATGATTATGAATGGATAGAAGTATATCCCACAAATGGTAAATATGCAATTACTATTATGTATGATGATAAAGGAAATTTAATCGAATGGTATTTTGATATCTCGAAAAATATTGGAATTGAAAATGGTATTCCTTACGAAGATGATCTATATTTAGATATGATAATTACTCCAAACGGAAAAGAAATAGTTATTGATGAAGATGAACTATTGGCCGCAAAACAAAATGGTGATATTACTCAAGAAGATGTTATGAGTGCCTATGAAACTTTAAAAGAAATAGAAAATAAATATGTTAATAATATGGATGAATTAAATAAGTTAACTAACTATTTATTAAACAAATTTAAAGCTTAAAGAATATAAATAATGTTTTATATTATTATATTTCAAATTAATTCATTGTTAGATTGACAAGATTACAATAATTTGTTATATTACAGACGTAATAAATCAATTAGTTATTCGCGTTTTATTACCAAGACACTTTTTATAAGTGAGGTTAATAATGATGAGAACCTTAGAATCTCCTCATGAATGACAAATCAAACACAGGAAATTTTTGTGGTGATTTTGCTGTTCATGAAAGGAGGTTTTTTTAATACCACATAAACAAAAGAAAGAAGGAAAACATATGAAATTATTTAAAGAAGTATTAATAAACAACAAAAAAATGATAATATTTTATGTACTAATAGGTATAATTATTAATTTCTTAGATTTATATGGTGTTACATATTATCAAAAAATATTAGACGCTTTTCAGTATAAAACATTAACTATAATGCCATTAATAATTTATGGGATTTTATTAATAATATCAACTATCTTAGGGTACGTAGAAAATTATCCAGAACAACATGTAAAAAACAAATTATACCTTGATTTTAAATTACAGTCCCTTAAAAAAATGAAATCAATAGATTACTTAGAATATCAAAAAATTGGAACTGGAAAACTTGCTCAAAAAGTTGAAGACGGGGCAACTGCCTCTAGAGATATAATGCTAGACTTTTGGTTAAAACTATTTAGATGGCTTATGCCAACTGCATTTTTCAGCTTATTTTTCATCTATAAAGTAAAAAAAGAATATGTTTTATTCGTACTTGCTGGATATTTATTGGTTATAATAATATCTAACATATTATTAAAAAGATTATATAAGTTGAAGGAAAAAATACTATTAAATCAAGAATCATTAAATAAACATCTCATAAGAGGATTTATGGAATTAGTAGTATTTAGAACTAATAAAAAATATGATTCAGAAATTGAAATTACAAAAGAAGGTATAAAAAATATTGTTGATGCAAAGACTAAAATAAAATTAGTCCATGAAATATTCTTTTCCGCATTTGCATTAATTGTTCATGTACTTCAAGTTTTAGTACTAGCATATGCCGTTTTTAAGTCTAACCTATCTGTGGGTGCCGTTGTAACCGTAATAGCGTTACTTGGAAAAGCATACGAACCAATCGCTATATTTAATGTAGAATATGTCGATTACAAATTAAACAAAGTAACCGTTAAAAAATATATTGATTTTCTAGATTTAAAAGATGATGAAGCTTTAAATAAAGGTAAAACTATAGGAAAAATGAATGGTGAAATAGAATTTAAAAATATCTCTTATGGTTATAATAATGAAAGAACTATAATAGATGATTTGTCACTAAAAATAAAACCCAATTCTTCAGTTGCTTTAGTCGGAGAATCAGGATCGGGAAAATCGACAATAATAAAATTAATAATGGGATTAGTAAAATATAATGGCGGAAACATCTTAATAGATGGTAATGAACTATCAAGTTTAAATTTAAACTCATTTTATGATAAAGTAACTTATGTATCTCAAGAAGCACCAATATTTGATGGAACACTAAAAGAAAATTTAGTGTTTGATAAAAATATAAAAAATGAAGAGATTCTTGAAGTATTAGAAATGGTGTGTTTAGATAAATTTTATCAGAAACTAGAAAACGGTTTAGAAACTGAATTAGGTGAAAAAGGAATAAGAATGTCTGGAGGAGAAAGGCAGAGAGTAGCTCTAGCTAGATTGTTCTTCGATGATTCTAAAATCATAATACTAGATGAAGCAACATCCGCAATGGATAATATTACAGAAAAAAAAGTTATGGAAAACATAGTTAAGAAATTAAGAAATAAGACATTGATTATTATAGCTCATCGATTAGAAACTATAAAAAATGTAGATTCAATTTATGTATTGTCAGAAGGTACCATTAAAGAAAAAGGAAAATATGAAGAATTATTAAGTAAAAATGGATACTTTTCAAAACTTTATAAATCTGCAAAATAAAGCATATATTAATAACTGAGAAAACATGTTGTAGAAAGAAGTAAAAGCCCAGCAATTATGGGCTTTTTTGTCATCTGAGTTCTTCAGATAAAGTAATCTTAATAAGATGAAATATTTTAATGTAAAGTCATTGCTGTTTTTAAATTTTTCATATATGTTTTATGATATAATATAATCGGTGAAAGATATGGATTTAAACGAACACTATCAAAGGACTTTTATTGGTGACTTTGAAAAACAATTGCCAAATATAAAGCAAGAGATAATTAAATACATGAAATTGAATCAAACTTCTATTTATATAGAGCATACATTTAATTTATCTATTGCCTTAAACTCTTTAAGCAATAGAAAGAATAATCCTGAATTTATACCAGAATTTTTATCAGTAGATGAAAATGGTATAACTTTATCCATGTTTACAGATGAACTGATTAATTTTATATTAGACAATATACCAGAAAATGTACAAGAACTAACTTTACCTATCGAAATATTAAGAAAAAATCCTACATGTTTAAGAAGATATCAAAAATTGACAAAACTTGGGTTTTCAGATTATGGGTTGGAAACCACTACTGACGAATTAAAAACATATATTGAAGGAACAAATATTAATTCAATAAATGCATCAGAAATGGATGTTCAAGATATTGAAAGTATATTAAAAAACAATTATGTTATTGAGGATCGTTGTTTAACCACTAAATTAGAAGATGTCCTATTAAAATGCAGATCTGATGAATTTGGTAGGCACATCAATTTAGTCCCCCCTATTACTGAAGAAGAATTATCTTTAATTCCCAAAGATTTTTTTTCTGATGGGTCATTAGATGCTTCAATTCGAATAGATGGCAAAAAAATTGTAGAAAAAAAATTGGGCGAGATAAATATCTTACTTAGCGATGATGTTGAATTCACAAAAGATATGGTAATAGCGCTTTTCAATAGACTAGAAGAAAAACCAAAAAAAGTAATATTAGTCGCACAAAATAAAACTTATCCTAATTTAGAATCATTAAAAGCATTAGAAAGCTTGTGTGAAGTAGAAATTAAATATGGTTATCTAGATAAAGCTAGTATTGATCAATTTGATGCTATGAGGGCCAATTTAGATTATTTTAAAGGTTTAATATTACAATATGATTTGTCCCCAGCAGAACGTATTTGTTATGCGTACGATTTAATTAAATCAAATGTCTATCGTGAGTGCCAACAAAATTATTTAAATGCTAGACAAATACATGCAATAGTAGATACAGGCTATATAGTATGTTTAGGATATGCCAAATTTTTAGCCCAGCTACTAAAAGAAGTTGGAATAAAAGCTCATACAATTGGCACATCAGTACCTTTAAAAGACGGAACTATAGCTGGTCACGAGAGAAATTTAATAGAAATAAGAGATGACAAATATGGTATAAATGGTATTTATGCATTCGATTGTACTTGGGATTCTAATTCAGATTTTTATAAAGTAATTAGAGATGGAGAAGAAAAAATTGTTAAGGAGCCAAAAGAAACAGATGAGATTGTTAGACAATTTGATGCAATGTCTTCATACAGATATTTCTTTATACCATCTGATGAATATGGAATATATTTTCCTGGAGAAAAACAATTTGAAAATATATCAGAATGGCATGGAGAAGAGTATAACCCTACTGAATCATCGCTTGAGGAAATATCAGAAAGCTCATATGATTCAAAGACCCAAGATACATATACATCGATTGGAGAAGTAGATGAAGATATATTAATGGAAATAATATATAATACGCGAATGTGTGAGGGCTATTCTCCTGAAATTAATCAACAGCTTTTGGAAGAAGTTAAAGAAATAAAACGAATAACAACCCCAAAAGAATTAAGAGATAAACGCAGAGACAAAACAATATAAAATAAATATAGATAAATCATTAGTAGAATATGAAAAGGCAAATAAATTTCAAAAATAAGCACAAAATCATACTTTTTTCAAGACTTGTAATATCCATAAAAAAAGTGTATTAAATATATGGAGGTAGAAGTATGAATGGAATCTGTGGTGCCAACTGTGAAAATTGCGAAATATATAAAACAAAAAAATGCCAAGGTTGTAAAGAAACAAACGGTTGTCCCTTTGGTAAAAAATGCTGGATAGCCAAATATATTGAAATAGGCGGAACGGAAAATTTTGAAAAATTAAAAAAAGAATTAATAGATGAGCTTAATTCTTTAGATATTGGAGGAATGAAAAAAATAAAAGATTTACATCCACTAAACGGGTCTTTTATTAATTTAGAATACGCATTACCAAGCGGTAAAAAAGTAAGATTTTTGAATGATAATGAAGCGTATTTAGGAAATCAAATAGAGTGTAAATATAATGATAATGAAATAAAAAAATATTTCGGGATAGCTTCCAACATGAATTTCTTGCTCATATGCGAATATGAAGAAAATGGAACAAACTCAGAAATACTATTTTATAAAAAAAGATAAAAATAAGGAGTAAAAAAATGAATGAGTATATTAATTTAGATGAAAAGAATATTGAAGAAGAACATATCTGCTGCGCAATTGGTGATCCTAAACATCAAGATGGTGTTGATAAAAAGAAAGAATGGATTAAAAGCAAATTAAAAGATGGACATGTATTTAGAAAATTAAATGCTAGAGGCAAAATCTTTATTGAATATGAACCAATAGAAACTGCATGGGTTCCTATCAATGGTAAAAACTATATGCACATCTACTGCTTATGGGTTGCCGGTAGTTTTAAAGGAAAAGGTATTGGTAAAGAATTATTAGAAT
>CAZKKR010000025.1:0-19093 GCA_964553605.1 uncultured Muribaculaceae bacterium
GCCAGGGCAAGAAACAGGGAAACAAGTTTCTTCATAGGGTATGCCTCCTTTTTTACCACATAAGGATTATATGCGGCTTTTACTATGTTAATTATATCTTTCTCTTTTGATTGTTTTTTCTTTTTAGGCTTTTGATTTATTGCAATTACAGCTACAATTATTACTAAAATTATGATAATTAAAAATATTATTGCTTCTTTTCTTATTTTTCTTTTTTTCATATTATCACCATTTTTATGTTATCACATTATTATTAATAATTAAAGAGGTCATATTAAAAAACTTTAGATTATTTCTAAAGCTTTTTTAAATACGATTTTAAGTATTTTCCGGTGTAACTATTTTCACATTTTATAATTTCTTCTGGCGTTCCAGTAATTACTATTTGCCCTCCTTCGTCGCCACCTTCTGGGCCTAAATCTATTATGTAATCTGCTACTTTAATAACATCTAAATTATGTTCAATAACGATTACTGTGTCACCATTATCAACAATTCTATCTAATATTACTAATAGTTTTTTAATATCATCAGTGTGAAGCCCGGTTGTCGGTTCATCAAGTATAAATAAGCTCTTACCAGTAGGTTTTTTCTGTAGTTCTTTAGCTAATTTTATTCTAGCAGCTTCACCTCCTGATAGTGTTGGTGCGGGTTGTCCTAATTTTATATATGATAAGCCAACATCCATAAGCATACTTAATTTGTTTTTAATTTTTGGATGGTTTTCAAAAAATTCTAAGGCTTCTTCAACAGTCATATCTAACACTTCTGAGATATTTTTTCCTTTATATTTTATCTGTAAGGTTTCACTATTATATCTTGTTCCATGACATACTTCACATGGGACATATACATCTGGAAGAAAGTGCATTTCAATTTTTTTAACGCCATCTCCCCAGCATGCTTCACATCTTCCGCCTTTTACATTGAAAGAAAATCTTCCTTTGTCATAGCCTCTAATTTTAGCTTCTTTTGTTTCAGTAAAAACATCTCTAATATCATCAAATACTCCGGTATAGGTGGCTGGGTTACTTCTTGGGGTTCTGCCAATTGGAGCTTGTGATATATCAACTACTTTGTCGATATTTTCAAGTCCTTTTATCTTTTTAAATTTACCAGGTTTTGTTTTTGATTTATATATATTATTGGCAACTACTCGATAAAGTATTTCATTTATTAAAGTACTTTTACCAGATCCTGATACACCGGTTACACAGATGAATTTCCCTAATGGAAATTTTACATTTATGTCCTTTAAATTGTTTTCAGTGGCACCTAAAATTTCAATAGTTTTTTTATTTCCTTTTCTTCTTTTTTTAGGAACTTCTATTTTGTATTCACCAGTAAGGTATTTAGCGGTTAGGCTATTTTTGTTTTTCATTACCTCTTCTGGCGTTCCTTGGGCGATTATTTTTCCCCCGTGAACTCCGGCTTTTGGTCCAATATCAACTAAGTAATCGGCTGCAAGCATAGTGTCTGTGTCGTGTTCAACTACGATCAAGGTATTTCCTAGATCACGCATTTCTAGTAGTGAGTTTATTAATCTATTATTATCTCTTTGGTGTAGTCCAATTGATGGTTCATCTAACACATATAAAACCCCGGTTAATCTTGATCCTATTTGGGTGGCTAACCTAATTCTCTGGGCTTCTCCTCCTGATAATGTTTTAGCTTCTCTTGCTAGTGTTAAATATTCTAATCCGACATTGATTAAGAAATTCAATCTTGATTTTATCTCTTTAATTATAAGATTCGATATTTCCTTTTGTTCTTTAGTTAATTTTAAATTGGTTAAAAATTCATATAATTTTCCTATTGAAAGTTCTGTTACTTCGTAAATATTTTTACCACCAACTAATACTGAAAGGATACTATCATCTAATCTTGATCCATGACATTTTGGACATTCTAATTCTGTCATATAGTTTTCTATCCACTGCCTTATCCAGCTGCTTTTAGTTTCAACATATCTTCTTTCTAAGTTTGTTATAATTCCTTCATATAAACCTCTGGTTGTTCTAGTATTTCCGGTTTTAGATGTATAGTTAAAGGTCATTATTTCATTAGAACCATATAAAATTATATCTAATTGCTTTCTGGTTAAATTTTTTATCTTTGTGTTCATGTCGATTTTGTGATGATGACAGGCTGTTTCTAGATTAGTATAGGTTATATTGCTTTCATCCCCGCTTACTGTTGAAATAGCTCCTTCACTGATGCTTTTTTCTTTGTCAGGAATTATTAAGTCCTCATCTATTTTATATTTTACCCCTAATCCTTTACACTCATCGCAAGCTCCCCACGGGGCGTTAAATGAAAACATTCTAGGTTCTAAAGCTGGAAGAGAAAAATCACAATGAGGGCATGCATATGTTTCACTCATTAATATTTTTTTGTCTCCTACAACATCAATTATTACTTTTCCTTTGCCAAGTTTAGTAGCTGTTTCCATACTTTCATATAATCTACTTCTAATATCTGGTTTTATTATTAGTCTATCAATTACTACTTCTATCGTGTGTTTTTTATTTTTATCTAAGTTTATCTCTTCGGATAAATCATATTCTTCTTCATCAATTACAGCTCTTATGTATCCTTCTTTCCTTAGATCATCAAGCAAATCTTTATGCGTTCCTTTAGCTAAAGCGGCTACTGGGGCGAGAACTCTTATTTTTGTGTTTTCTTCTATTTTTAACACATCATTTACCATTTCTTCTATCGACTGACTACTTATAGGTATGTGATGAGTTGGACAGTATGGCACGCCTATTCTGGCGTATAAAAGCCTTAGGTAATCATATATTTCAGTTACTGTTCCAACGGTACTTCGAGGATTTTTATTAGTGGTTTTTTGATCGATACTAATAGATGGACTTAAGCCTTCGATACTGTCAACATCTGGTTTGTCTGACCCACCCAAAAACTGTCTAGCATAGGCGCTTAGGCTTTCGACATATCTTCTTTGACCTTCAGCATATATCGTATCAAAAGCTAGACTACTTTTACCGGATCCTGATACTCCTGTCATAACTATTAATTTATCTTTAGGAAGAGTTATATTTATATTTTTAAGGTTATTTTCTCTTGCACCTTTAATTATTATTTCATCCATAGTATCTCTCCTTTTCTTATATTATTATACCAAATGTGTCAAATATAATAATACTTTTCTCTTAGATGTTTGTCAATGATTATTTACTTTGATTTTGCATTTTATTTGTGCTAATATGATTATAGAGGTGGACATATGAATTTTGAAAGTTTTTATAAGGTAGTGCTTAGTAATAAAATTATAAGTTCAATTATTGTAATCGTTATTAGCTTTATTATTTATAACTTAATTAATAATTTTATCGTAAAAAAAGCTAGCAATGGAAAAATAAAATTTATGATTAGTAATAAGAGTGAAACTTATTTAAAATTAATTAGCAGTATAATTAGATATATTTTTATTATAGTTACTCTACTTATTGTTCTGCAAATTAATAATGTTAATGTTAGTGGAATGCTGGCAGGTGTAGGAATTGTCAGTGTTGTTATTGGTCTTGCTATTCAAGATGCTTTAAAAGATATTATTAGAGGCTTCAGCATTCTTTCTGATGATTATTTCTCTGTTGGTGATGTCATTAAATATAATGATATTGAAGGCAAAGTTTTAGTTATTGGTCTTAAAACAACAAAAGTTAAAAATATTATTAATCAAAATGTCGTATCTATTGCCAATAGAAATATTGAAAAAGTTGAAATTGTTTCTACGCAGCTTGACATAGAAGTTCCATTATCATATGAATTATCTAAAAGTGAAGCCGAAAAGGTTTTAGATGAATGCATTAGTAATATTAAAAGTAAAAATAAAGTTGATGCGGAATATAAAGGAATTAATAAGCTTGATAGTTCGAGCATTAATTATTTAATTAGAATTCAGTGTAATCCTGCTGTTAAGCCACAAATAAAAAGAGACAGCATATGTATAATTGTTGAAACTTTAGAGAAGAATAATATTGAGATTCCTTACACTCAAATTGATATTCATAATAAAAAAGTATCGTAATGATACTTTTTTAATCTTTTGGCTTAAAAGTTAAAGAGAAGAAAAAGGAAAATATTATAGTGGCACTTATACCAGCTGATGTTAAGTTTAAAGTTCCGTTTAGAAGGCCTAATACTCCGCTTTCGTTATAACCTTGTATAGCTCCGTGAGTTAGCATATGTCCAAAACTTGTTATTGGAACTAAGGCTCCACCACCAGCCCATAAGACAATTTTATCGTAGATATTAAAGACATCTAAAAATGTTCCTACTATGACAAATATTACTGTAATGTGTCCTGGAGTAAGATCTGTATTATCTAAAATTATTTGACCTATCGTGCAGATAAGGCCGCAAAATATAAAAGCGTTAAAATATATCATTTTATAGCCTCCAAACTAACTGCATGAGCTATTGCAGGTATTGTAAGTTTTTGATTTGCCATGGTTGGGTTCATTAAGGCTCCTGTGGCGACTAATAATATTTTTTTATATTTTCCCTTTTTCATTTGATTAAAAATGTAGCTATAAGTTACAAGAGGAGCGCAGGCTGGTCCTGAAGCTCCAGCGTGTATTTCTTCATTTTCTAAATCAAATATCATAGTCCCTGTATCATTATAATTATTTAAATCAATTTTATATTCTTCTTTTAAATATTCTTTTAATATTTCTTTACCATATGTTCCTAAATCACCTGTTAAAACTAAATCATAATAATCTAAACTTCTTTTTGTGTCTTTTAAGTGATTATATATTGTACTGGCTGCGGCTTTAGCCATGACAGCACCCATATGAAAAACGTTTGTGGTTTTAGAATCCACTACTTTTCCAATAGTTCCTGATTCTATTTTTATTCCTTTTCTAGTTTTTGATATTAGCGCTGCTGCTGCTCCGGTAGTTGTGAAGGTAGAAGTTATTGGCTTAGGTCCGCCATATTCGACCGGATATCTATATTGTTTTTCGGCACTATTATTGTGTGATGAAGTGAATGTCACTACATTTTTAGTTATATTATTTTCAATAAAATTTGCCCCTAATATTAAACCTAATGTGCTAGTGGCGCAAGCTGCATATATTCCAATAAAACTAGAATCTATTTTTGAAGATGCATAATTTGATGGTGCTATTTGATTTAATAAATCTCCGCCTATTAGTAAATCGATATTTTGAATGTTGCTTTTTTCTTTTAAAATATTTATACTTTCATTTATTAGTTTTGTTTCGGCTTGTTCCCATGTTTTGGTTTCAAAGTATAAATTATCATATGACTTATCAAAATAATTTTTTAATGGTCCTTTGCCTTCATATGGACCCGTTATAGTTGCAGTCTCATTAATAAATACATTATTATATTTTATCGTCATACTAAACCCACCAACGTTCTAATTAAACTAAATATGAAACTACCTATTATTCCATATACGATTACAGCTCCTGATAATTTTAGCATATTACTTCCTAAGCCAGTTACTAATCCTTCTTTTCGGTATTCTAATGCGGCACTTTGAGTGGCGTGAGCAAAGCCAGTTATGGGAATAATAAGACCGCATTTACAAAAATTCACCCATTTATCAAAAAAACCTAAACTGGTAAATAAGCAGCTTACAAAAATTAATGTTATTAGCATGCAGACTGTGGCTTCTTTATATGGCATATAATTTTGATATATTTCAATTAGAAATTGTCCTGTTAGCCCCATGATACCACCTGTTATAAAAGTGATTAATGCATTATATGTTATTTTTTCTTTTGGGGTGTTTTTTTCTACAATTTTTTGATATGTGTCTTTCATTTTTTCCTCCCATCTTTATTATGGGATTTTTTATTTTATATATACAAAAAAAAGCATTATGCATGCTTTTTTAACAATCATTAGCGTATTTATATTTGTACTTATTTCGTGTGTAAGTGATGATAACGTAGCCATCTAGTTCAGCACATTTTTCTTTTTCTTCGGTGCTTCCTTTTTTATAATTTGGATTTTTTATGTTTTTGTTGGCTAAGTAACCTGCTTTTTTCAAAGTTTCGATACTAACAACACTTTCATTTCCTTCACTATTTGATGGAAGGGCTGTGTTGTTTTTTGCTGTATAGGTTCTGGCAGCGTTTTCAAAAATGCTTGCCTGTTTATCATAAGCTCTTTCTTTTGAAGTTTTTATTGCACTTCCAATAGTTGGAACCGCTATCATGGCAATTATACCAATTATTACGAGAACAGCTAATAGTTCAACTAAAGTAAATCCTTTTTTCATCTTATCACCTATTATAATTATAAAATAATAGAGATATAATGTCAATTAAAGGTTTTTCTTAGTTTTGTCAGAACTTTGCTTTCTTTCCTTGAAATATCAACTTGCGATAGGCCTAATTCTTTAGCAATTTCTGTTTGTGTTAAATCTTCGTAGTATCTTTTTATCATAATTGTCTTTTCTGGTTCGTTTAAATTTTCAATTTCTGTTTTTAAAGCTATTAATGTGTTATAATCTGTTTCATTATCCGGAACCATTTCATGCATCGATAGATCTTCTTTATACATTTCATCCATGCTGTATGGATCATTATAATTTAATATTTTTTCTATAATTACTTCTTCTGTTTCTAAGAAGTCACTTAGCTCTTTGATTGTTGGTGCTCTCATTAAATTCTGGGTTAATTTGTTTTTAGCCGTTTCTATTTTGTTTTTTAGGGTGTTCATTTCTTTATTTAGTTTTATCGTATGATCTTCTCTTACAAATTTACTCATTTGTCCATAAACATAATTATATGCATAACTCGTAAATTTTGTTCCTTTAGTTTCATCAAAATTTTTATAAGCTTCTATCATACCGATACATCCTACTTGAAATAAATCTTCTTTATTTTTATATTTACTAAATTTTTTGGCTATACTGTAAATAAATGTTTCATTTTTTAATATTATGTCGGTTATTTCGTCCATCTATTCCTCCTTTATGTATTGATTAATTTAATAGCTTCTTCTTCGTTTATCACCCACTTTAATTTTTTTATTAGATCTAGCTGATTGGCATTTAAACAGATATAACTTTTATCGCATGTTTTATAACATTTTTTTATATATTCGATTCCAAACTTATCGATTTGTTTTAAGTTTTGTATATTTAGTACTATATTTTTTATTCCAACTGTATTAATTAGCTTTATTACTTCACTATTTAGTTTTTCTCTTGTTTTTTTGTTTAAATATCCATAGAATCTTACAAATAGTATGCCTTTTTTTGAACCTATATCAATTTCTAACATATCATCACCTTTAAAAGTGTAGCACTTATTATTTTTTGTTTATATAGTTTCGACAAAACTAGAATTTTATTTCATAAAAAAAGAAGATTTATTCAGAATCTTCTTTCTTTTCTAATTTTACTAATACTTCCCTTGGCTTAGAACCATTAGGTGGTCCTATTATGCCTCTTTCTTCTAGTAAGTCTATGCATCTGGCAGCTCTATTATAACCTAATCTAAATCTTCTTTGAAGAAGTGAAGCGCTTGCTTTTCCTTGAGTTATTACAAATTCTCTTATTTCATTATATAGTGGTTCTTCGTGTTCGTCATCTTTTTCTAACATTGTTGTAGCGCCTCTATCCTCATCTGCCATCGTAAGGGTTTTATCATACATAGCTTTTTGCTGGGAAATAGTAAAGTCGACAACATTTTTTATTTCTTCATCGCTTATGAATGTTCCTTGAACTCTTATTGGAATATTTTCACCTTGTGGTAAAAATAGCATGTCACCTTTTCCAAGCAATTTTTCAGCTCCGCTCATATCTAGTATTGTTCTTGAGTCAATACTACTTGATACCGCAAAAGAAATTCTAGATGGAATATTTGCTTTTACAACACCTGTTATAACATCGGTACTTGGTCTTTGAGTAGCTACTATTAGGTGTATTCCAGCGGCTCTAGCCATTTGGGTTATTCTCATAATTGAATCTTCAACTTCTTTGGCAGCAACTAACATTAAATCGGCAAGTTCATCGATAATTACAACAATATATGGTAATCTTTGTATTTGTTCATCCTCACTTAATTTTTCGTTTTTCTTATCAACGTAGGCATTATAACCAGCAATGTTTTTTGTCTTACTTTCTTCAAATAAGTCATATCTATCTTCCATTATTTTAACTATTTTTTGAAGGACGATATTAGCTTTTTTAGGGTCAGTAACTACTGGGGTTAATAAATGAGGAACTCCATTATACATAGAAAGTTCTACCTTCTTAGGGTCAACTAATACTAATTTAACTTCGTCTGGTTTAGTTCTCATTAATATTGAAGTTATCATACTATTTATACATACTGATTTACCACTACCAGTGGATCCGGCAACTAATAAATGTGGGGTTTTATCTATTTCACAGCAAATAGATTCACCCATGATACTTTTACCTAAAGCAACTAGTAATTTTTTATCATCTTTATCTTTAGGTACGCCAGCTAATATTTCTCTTAAGAAAACTGGTGTTGTAGTTTTATTAGGTAGTTCTATACCAACTGTTTTTTTACCAGGAATTGGAGCCTGTATTCTAACGTCTTTAGCTCCTAGGTCTAAGGCAATTTCTTTATTTAAAGCGGTTATTTTAGAAAGTCTTGTTCCTGATTTTACTTCAAGTTCATACTGAGTTACTGATGGTCCAATATGAGCAGTAGCAACTTTTACTTCAACGCCAAAGTCTCTAGTTACTTTTTCTATTGCTGCAGCATTTTGATTAATAGCTTCTTTGTTTGATTTTGTGGCTGCTCCTTTATTTTGTTTTGATTCATTTAGTAGTGTTATTGGAGGTTTTTGATAACCTTTGGTATCCATATGTTCTACTTGTTCAGGTTCTTCTTTCGGTTTATTCTCAAGTTCATCCATCGATGATATTACTAGTTTTTTATTTCCTTCATTTTCATATTCTTCTTCAGCTTCTTCAACAGCTTCTCTGATTTTTATATTGTGTTTAGTATCTTTTAGATCACTTACTTTTTCTTTCATTGAAACAATCATGTCATATATTGATATTCCAGTAAACATAACTAGGCCGCATATTATTAAAGCAATACTTACAACATTAGTTCCTTCTAAGGTTAATAATTTATATCCGATAACTGAAAAAATTGCTCCAATTATACCTCCACCTTGGATTGTTTCCATTTGTTTAACAGAGGCCATAAGATTATTAATGGTTTCGGTAAATATTTTACTTGCAGTAATGCCTTTTTCGGCTAACTCTTTTATATAATCAGCATGAGATAGTGTTAAAATTCCAATTAATAGTAAATATAATCCAACTAATCGAGAAGTAAAAAAATCAACATTTTCTCTTTTAATTATCATATATATGCCGGTAGCACCAACTGCAAGTAATGGAATTATATACCAACCACCTGCTATAAAACCGGCAAAGCCTTTTATTACATCTGATGCTACTCCAAATTCGCAGCATCCTATTATTGAAATTAAAAGAAGTAAAATTCCTTTTAATTCTACTGCATAGGTTGGTTCACTTTTTGTTTGTTTTCTTCTTTTTCTTTTGGCCATATCTTATCACTCCGTTATTATAATTATATCATTAAATAAATTAAAGTAAAAGTTTTGATTGTCATTATTTAACATTTTTATACAAAAAACTTGTTTTGTCTTTAAAAAGAAAACTAGAAAATATTATATTTTTTTTCATAAAAAAAAGAAGAATTTTTTTATTCTTCTTTTTTAGGTTTTTCTTCTTTTTTCTTTTCAGGAGCAATGGCTTGTTTTCTTGATAAATTTAGTCTTCCTTTATTATCGTAACCTAGGGATTTAACGATAATTTCGTCGCCTACTTTAACCATATCACTTGGTTTTTCTACTCTCTTGGTATCTAATTGTGATACATGTACTAAACCTTCACATCCTGGCCATAGTTCAACAAAGCATCCAAAATCTTCTACTTTTGTTACTTTACCATTATATATTTTATTTGTTTCAACTTCTCTTGTGATATTTTTGATTCTTTCAGCTGTTGCTTCTATTACTTCTTTATCAGTGTGGTAAATAATTACTCTTCCATCATCTTCAAGATCTACTTTAACCGCATTAACATCATTAACACTATTTACGTTACTGCATTCTAAGATAATTTTAGTAATCATTTCGCCACCTTTACCAATAACATCTCTAATTTTTTCTGGATCAATATTAAACGTATATACTTTTGGTGCATATTTACTTACTTCTTTTCTTGGTTCCTTAATTGTATCTGTTATTACATCTAATATTTGAAGTCTAGCTTTTTTAGCTTGTTCTAAAGCTTCTTTTAGTATTTCTTTAGTTATACCTTTTATTTTGATGTCCATTTGTAAGGCGCATATTCCTTCTTTGGTTCCAGCTACTTTAAAGTCCATATCCCCTAAGTGATCTTCCATTCCTTGAATATCAGTTAAAATTATATAATCTTTATCGTTTGTTATTAAGCCCATAGCAATTCCAGCTACTGGAGCTTTTATAGGTACACCGGCAGCCATTAAGCTCATGCATCCAGCACAAATACTTGCTTGTGAAGATGATCCATTACTTTCTAATATTTCTGATACTACTCTAATTGTATAAGGAAATTCTTCTTCGTTTGGAATTACTTGTAATAAAGCTTTTTCACCTAAGGCTCCATGACCTATTTCTCTTCTACCTGGAGCGCCATATCTTCCAGTTTCACCTACTGAAAATTGTGGAAAATTATAGTGAAGCATAAATCTTTTAGAGTCTTCTAGTCCTAAGCCATCTAAAATTTGGTGTTCACCTAAAGCTCCTAGAGTTGTTACTGATAAGCTTTGAGTTTGACCTCTTGTAAATAAGGCTGAACCATGGGTTCTTGGCAAGAAGTCAATTGATGCAGAAAGTGGTCTTATTTCATCCATCTTTCTACCGTCTGGTCTTATTTTTTCATTAGTTATTATGTGTCTAAATAATGAATATTCTACATCACCATAAATTAGTGATATTTTAGTTAATAATTCAGCTAAGTCTTCTGGTTTTAGATCTTCGTTTTCATTTTTATATTTTTCAAGTAGGTTTTCCTTTATTTCATCTAGTCTAGCATATTTTTCTAATTTATCTTTTATTCTTAATGCGCTATCTATATCTTTTTCAATTAGATCGGTTACTTCTTTTTTAAGTTCATCAGTGATTTCTAATCTTTCATATTCCATTTTTTCCTGACCGATTTCGCTTACTATTTTATTTTCGAATTCGATTAATTCTTTAACTGCTTCATGACCAAACATTAAAGCTTCTAACATATCTTCTTCAGAAGCTTCTTTGGCTGATGATTCAACCATGTTAATGGCGTCAATTGTTCCAGCAACAGTTAAGTCGATATCTGATTTTTCAGTTTCTTCAGTTGTTGGATTAATTACAAATTTACCATCAACTCTTCCTACTTTAACACCAGCTACTGGTCCATTAAATGGAATTTTACTAATCATAGTTGCTAAAGACGAAGCAAATAGTGCGGTAATTTCTGGTGAGTTATCAGGGTCTACTGATAATACTGTATTTACTATTTGTACTTCATTTTTAAAGTCTTCTGGAAATAGTGGCCTCATTGGTCTATCAATCATTCTAGCGGCTAGTGTAGCAGCTTCACTTGGCCTACCTTCTCTTTTAATAAAACCTCCAGGTATTTTACCTACGGAATATAGTTTTTCTTGATATAAAACCATTAATGGGAAAAAGTCTGAAAGTAGATTGGCTTTTTTAGATGCAACTACGGTTGACAAAACAACGGTGTCGCCATATCTTACTAATACTGCACCATCAGCTTGTTTAGCAACTTCGCCAACTTCTACTACTAATTTTCTTCCTCTAAATTCTGTTTCAAATGTTTTTTTCATATATACCTCCAAAAAAAAGACACTGTAAAAAAAGTGTCTACTATTTTCTTAGTCCTAATGACTTAACGATTTCACGATATCTAGTAACATCTTTTTTCATAAGATAGTTAAGTAAACTTCTTCTGTGTCCTACTTTTTTAAGTAGTCCTCTTCTTGAGTGGAAATCGTGTTTGTGTTCTTTTAAATGTTCAGTAAGATCATTTATTTCTTTAGTTAAAATTGCGATTTGCACTTCAGCTGAACCTGTATCTCCAGCTTTTTTAGCATATTTTTTAACTATTTTTGCTTTTTCATCTTTTGATAAAGCCATTTTAAATTCCTCCTTTTTTAATAAATTCGCTTAAATCCTAGAATAAAAGATGGAGTTCTTTTAATCCAAGAAATAAGAACATTAATAATATACACGAGTTTAGAGAAAAATGCAAGAAAAAATATAAAAAATAAAAGGCTATTTTAAATAGCCTAATATTTAATTATTTTTAGCTGTTATTACAGCAGCGCCTAACATATTTACAATCATTATAACTGTGAATAATGGATGAGTAGCGCTTGTTTTACCACCTGTTTTTGGAGGGAATACTTCAATAACAACTTCATGAGTATTAGTTAAATTGTATCCATCAATAACGGTAGTATATCCTTCTACTGGTTCTTCTTCAATAGTGTATTTTATTTCTTCACCATTTTGATATTTTAATAATCCATATAGGATATATTTCCATCCACTTTCTTTTGAAATTACAAATGATCTTTGATAAATGCCGTTAGCAAATAATTTAACATTTATAAATTCTGGTCTTATTCTATCATAGTCATCTTGGTCATTCCAAATTTTTTCACCTTGTATTGTAATATATTCTATATCACGGTGGTTAGTTATATCATATGTATTGTTGGTGTTTGTCTGAGGTGCGGTTACATTATCATTTATGGCTACGTCTATTACTTCAGGATCTCCTTCAGTGAGCTCGCTTGTCATATTATAATAATTATTTTTTTCTTCTTCAATAGTATAATCAATAGCTACTTTTTCATCACCAACGCGTTTATATTTCTTGTAACCATTTCCTTCATTATCAAAGACATATGTCCATTCATTTCCTTCATTTAACTTTGCAGTTTTTACAACTTCTCCATCAGCTAATAATTTAACTGTGATTGAGTTTGGTCTTAAACCTTCAAAGTTATCTTCATCATCCCAGTGTTTAATAACTGTGAATGTTACTGTTTCAGATAAGTGATAGTTAGTTATATCAAAGTTTTCTTCACTTAGTTCTTTAGTATATACTTCACCATCTATAACTTCATCAACATAATAATTGATTTTGTTACCATTATTATCTGTTTCTGGTAATTTTGTAAATTCATATTTCCAGTCGTTATCAGCAGTTACTTCTTTTGTTTGTATAGCGTCTTCATTAATACCATCATATAAATTTACAGTTATTGAGTTTGGTCTAACGACATCGTTGTCGTCATCATCTTCCCAATGTTTTTGACCAGAAATTGATATAGGATTTGGTTTATAGGTGTTTGTAATTTTTACTTTAAAAGTATTTTCACTATCTAAATCAGAAATAGTTTCAATCTCTGTTTTAGATGATTCATAGTTATTTACAATTGTTTCTTCGGTAACATCGTATGTTAGTAACTCACCATCTCTATATTTTGGTAGGCCATCTTCTGTTACTGTCCATCCATTACCTTCATTTAAAGTGTATTTTTTATCTGTACAATAATCAGCTTTACTTGATTTACAGCTTAATTGAACTTTAATTTCATCGTTGTGTCCGTAGATATTTGTTATACCATCTGCACTTACATCTTTCCATTCTTTAGTTATTTCAATGTTAGTTGTACCTGGTTCATAAGAGTTTTTAATTGTAAATCCTGTTTCTTTATCTCCAGTTACTTCTGGATCTTTATAACCAGCTAATATTGTTTCTTCTTTAACTGTATAGTTAATTTCTGAACCACCTTCACATTTATCTAATCCGGTCCATGTTACAGTTAAAGCGTCTCCTGTAGCATCTGCAGCGATTGTTTTTTCTTCAGCGCCTTCTACAGCAACATCCTGTCCGTTAACTTTCTTATATAGTTTAAAGGTTACGGCTTTACGTTTACCGTCGATATTATTTGCGTCGTCCCATTCTTTTGTTGCTTTTATTTCTGTTTTCTCAGGTGTATGAGAGTTTTTAATATTAAATCCGTCGGTCATATTTCCAGTTATAACTGGAGTGTCATAACCTTCTAGGACTGTTTCTTCTTTAACTGTGTAGGTGATTGCTGAACCGTTTTCGTTTTTAGCAAGTCCTGTCCATGTTACAGTTAATGCATCTCCTGTGGCATCGGCAGCGATTGTTTTTTCTTCAGCGCCTTCTACAGCAACATCCTGTCCGTTAACTTTCTTATATAGTTTAAAGGTTACGGCTTTACGTTTACCGTCGATATTATTTGCGTCGTCCCATTCTTTTGTTGCTTTTATTTCTGTTTTCTCAGGTGTATGAGAGTTTTTAATATTAAATCCGTCGGTCATATTTCCAGTTATAACTGGAGTGTCATAACCTTCTAGGACTGTTTCTTCTTTAACTGTGTAGGTGATTGCTGAACCGTTTTCGTTTTTAGCAAGTCCTGTCCATGTTACAGTTAATGCATCTCCTGTGGCATCGGCAGCGATTGTTTTTTCTTCAGCGCCTTCTACAGCAACATCCTGTCCGTTAACTTTCTTATATAGTTTAAAGGTTACAGCTTTACGCATGCCGTCTTGGTTATTTGCATCATCCCACTCTTTGGTTGCTTTTACTTTAGTTTCTTCTGGTTTGTGTGAGTTTTTAATAGTAAAGCCATCAGTCATGTTTCCAGTTACTTCTGGAGTATCATAACCTTCTAATACTGTTTCTTCTTTAACTGTGTAGTTAATTGCTGAACCGCCTTCATATTTATCTAATTCAGTCCATGTTACAGTTAAAGCATCTCCCGTAGCATCAGCAGCGATAGTTTTTTCTTCAGCGCCTTCTACAGCAACGTCCTGTCCGTTAACTTTCTTATATAATTTAAAGGTTACAGCTTTACGCATGCCATCTTGGTTATCAGCGTCATCCCACTCTTTGGTTGCTTTTATTTCAGTATCTTCTGGGGTGTGTGAGTTTTTAATATTAAATTCGTTTTTAGCTGTTTCAGTTACAACTGGTTCATCATAACCTTCTAATACTGTTTCTTCTTTAACTGTGTACATAATTGCTGAACCGTTTTCGTTTTTATCTAGTCCTGTCCATGTTACAGTTAAAGCATCTCCTGTGGCATCGGCAGCGATTGTTTTTTCTTCAGCGCCTTCTACAGCAACGTCCTCGCCATTAACTTTCTTATATAGTTTAAAGGTTACTGATTTACGCATACCATCTTGGTTATCAGCATCATCCCACTCTTTAGTTGCAGTTACTTTAGTTTCCTCAGGTTTATGAGAGTTTTTAATAGTATAGCCATCAGTCATATTTCCAGTTACTTCTGGAGTGTCATAACCTTCTAGGGCTGTCTCTTCTTTAACAGTATAATTAATCTCTGAATTATCTGTATCAAATACATCTAAATCTTCCCAAGTTACAGTTAAAGCATCTCCTGTAGCATCGGCAGCGATTGTTTTTTCTTCAGCGCCTTCTACAGCAACATCAGAACCGTTAACTTTCTTATATAGTTTAAAGGTTACAGCTTTACGCTTACCATCTTGGTTATCAGCATCATCCCACTCTTTGGTTGCTTTTATTTCTGTTTTAGGTGTGTGCGTATTTATAAATGTATAAGTTACTTTACCTTTACCTACTACTGGTTCTTCTTCAGAAGTAGTATAGCCATCAATATCAGCTTCAGTTACTGAGTAAGTGTATTCAGAACCATCAGCTTTGAATCTTGGAAGGTTTATTTCTTCTCCATTAATAGTTACTTTAGAAATTGTGTAATCCCATTCATTTGAATCTTCACTATTTACACTATCTTCAGTGATAGTTACAGGATCACCATAATTATTTCCATCTTGTTTAACTTGAATTTCTATATCATCTCTTAAGCCATCATAATCGTCATGGTCATCCCATTTTTTAACGATATCTACGCTATAAGATTCATATGTGTTTTCAACTTCAACAGTATATGTTGAGTTAGTTAAAGTAATATCACCGGTTACTTTAGTTACTTTTTTGCCTGTTTTTTCAACTTTATAATCGGTTCCTTTAACATAATCTAAAGTTTCTTCATTTTCTCCTGCGCCGTAAACTGCACTACCATTTGCATCAGTAAAGATAAAGCCATCTTTATCTGATTCAGTTATTTCATAAGTTGCTTTTGTAGTTAAGTTTGTGAAACGTAAATTTTGTCCCACTTTTAATTTTATAGTTAAGGTTGTACCACTAGCTCCATAGTAGAATCCTGATCCATTTTCTTCAGGAGTCCATCCACTAGAGGTTATCATACTACTTAAATCTTTAATTGTTTCACCATTTTCTTGCACTGAGAACCATAGACTTTCTCCAGTACTTAATCCTGGGTCTGTTACAGTAATATTTAGTTCAAATTCTTCAGAAGCATCAGCAGCACCATTAACAACTTTAGCAATATTTAAGTTGCTTCTACGGTAGTTATATGCTTCAATTGTTGGGCTTGTTGTTTCTGCAACTAAATAAACTTTCCCACCTAATTTAATGTATTTATTTGTACCATCATTGTAGTAATCATTTGTATTCATTTCATCTGGAGCAATATATTTAGGATCAATTTCATCGCCTATTTTATGAATTTCAGTAACGGCATCATCCAATAAAATTAATTCTTTTAATTCACCATTAATAAGCATTGGATGAACTGTTTCAGCGAATAGTTCCCATTTATAATAATCTGGGTTTAATTCATCAAATGTATAATCATGTCCAGATTCAAGAACTTCAATTGTTCCAGTTCCGTCTTCTTTTTCATCAAGACGCATAAGTCCGGTAGCAATTTTAATACCATCAACTTTATATTGATTATTAAAATCTAATTGAGCATCATAGAATTCTTCTTTTTCATCTCCATTACCTCTGTTTACGATAATTTTGATGGCTCTACCTTGTTCTACATCAAGATCATTTTCCCATTTTTTATTAATACCAATTTCATCGACATTAGTTTTAACAGGATCTGGGTTTTCATATCCTTTAGTTTTAGGACTTGGATTTTCTTCTCTTGTGTCAGTATATGTTAATTCAGCTTCAGTATTTGTTCTTAAGAAGTATTTTCCTTCAAAATCTTTAGATATGTATTGATCAAGTCCTGCGTACTCTGAAGTGTTACTTGGAGAACTTGATAATTGACTATACTGAACTGTTCCATTTTCTAAGTCAGCAATTAAATCATATGTATATTGTGTTGGCCATGCATCAAAGGTAACTGTGTATGTAACACCATTTAATAAAACTCCTAAACTAGATATATCCCAGTCTACTGATTGACTTCCATCTTCATCAGTTACTAAAGATGCCTCTGGAGCAGCTTTATCATAAAATGCATTAGGTCCATCCCACTCCATTTTGAATACTTTTTTACGATTTTCTTCTGGAAGTGTTTTATCATTTGGATCTGTTTCAATTACTCCATCAATTGTGTGAGTTCCTTTGTCATCAGTCCATGATCCAGTATATGTTTCATCACTATTTTTATTGAAAGTGATTTTATATCCTAAATCATTATTTACATATTTTCCATTTTCTAAAGTTACGCCCATTGAAAGCCAATATTGATATGATGATTCATCAACTCTAAGTAAATTAACTGTTTTTGTCTTAGCTTTTACGGCAGTTGTAGTTCCATCACTAATTTTAACATTAGTAATTCCCATTGCTTGAACAACTTGATGGAAGATATCATCTATAGCATCTTCTAAGGCTGAAGTATCAGCAGCATTATAGTAATTTGGTGCTTCAACAGTATTTCCACCTATTGGTCTTTCGGAACCTGCTTCTTGGAATGAGTTATACATTAAGTCATCAAGAAGATCGGCTTCATCACCATAGATATATATACCATATAGTGTAGTATTTTCTCTTCCTTGAATAGCCTTAGCTCTTGGTAGAGCGGCATTATAGTATGGTCTTAATTGTTCTGCTGTTTTACCAGATGGACTAGTAGCATCATTACCGTTTCCAGTAGCGGTAGGTGCTCCATCGGTAACTAGTATTACAAATGTTGGATCATCATCAGCACTATTTAATAGATTATTTGCTCTTTGTAAAGCAGAATCCCAGTTTGTACCATAACCATTATAGTTAAAATGGGTTCTACCATCAGTACCACCTTCATCAAAATCATTTATGATAGTATTTAAATTAGTGGTCCATCCACTTTCGGTAGATGAAGTTACGGCAAATGTTACGAGTGCCATTTGGATGTTTTGTGGATTATCATTATCTTGATATTCTGCTATATCAGCAACAAAATCATGAACAAC
This sequence comes from uncultured Muribaculaceae bacterium, assembly GCA_964553605.1. GTDB lineage: Bacteria > Bacillota_I > Bacilli_A > RF39 > UBA660 > Coprosoma. The sequence goes on from CAZKKR010000025.1 coordinate 18,367, forward strand.
ATCCTCAGCTTGGTCTCCACGTGATGTATTAGTTCCTGGTACACGTGTAGACATACTTTGTGATAGGTCATAAACTATAAGAATATTAACGTTAGAGGCAACTTCATGTTCTGGATCTGAAGCTCCTGTAACGTCAAGTGCTAGTTTATAAGTCCCATCGTCATTTGATGTTAGTCTTTTGAAGTGTTTTGGTGTATTATCATCATCAGCATTAACTAAATTAGTAATGCCAAAAATACTTAGCACTGTAAGTATAACTGCAAAAAGTGATAATAATACTCTTCCTTTCTTTTTTGAATTTTTCATTTCAAACCTCCCTGTTCTTTTATTAAACCAATTAAACAATTTCTTTTATAGTAAAATCACTAAAACATATAGAATAGTTTACCTGATTTAACGAAATTGGCTTTTATTATATATGTTTTTTGATTTTTGTCAATATTTTTAAAGTAATTTTGGCATTTTTACTATTATCATTTGTATTATGATAGTTAATAATAAAAAATATTCTATTTTAACAGTTCTAGTTTTGTCGATTTTGGTTTTTTTATATTATATGTTTATATTAAAAAAAAGCCTTTTTTAGGCTTCTATTTTTTTCGCAATTATTAATAAAAATTTGTTTTTAAACTTTTTATATTTAGGATTATTACTACATGTTTGCAGTATTAATATTTCATCATCATTAGATACACTTACACCTGTTTCATAAAAGGATTTGCTTTTA
>CAZKKR010000026.1:0-3057 GCA_964553605.1 uncultured Muribaculaceae bacterium
CCTTATTAGGAAGTTTTATTTTATAATAACTTTTGAATAACTATAAATAGTAAAAATATTTGATAAAGCATAAACCATAAGAATTGCACCAATAATCCTTATTGTAACCGTAATAACTTCAAATGGATTAAATACTAATATTAATCCCAAAACTAAAATAATAAAAGAAGTTATAAGCATGTGCCACCAATTATTATACTCTTGCTTTCTTAAATCAAGAGCCATCGATAATTTGCTAACAGAATCTGCAAGCAAAAAAATACCAACAACAAGAGGAATAAATGATGCGAAGGCTTTAGGATTTAAAAATATATAAATTCCAAAAGCACCTAAAATAATTGCTAAAACAAGCGTCGAACTAGCATATGGCGTTTTCACTTCTGTTTTGGCATACATTACTATACCGGCAACGCCAAAAAATAAAAATAAAAATCCAACTAAATAACAAATAAAATCACTAACTACGGCTGGGAACAAAAGCATAAAAATCCCAATAATTAAATAACATACTGACGTAGTAATTAATGTGTTTTTTAATTTTTTAACCACGGTAATCACATCCTTCAATATAATAATAATCTTTTTTTATTTCAAAGTCAACAAATTAAAAAGTAGTTATTTCTAACTACTTTTCTTTATTGAAACTCTAACTTTTGTCTTCTTAGATACATACTGAACACGGGAATCAGTTCCCTCAACATTAACAGGGACATCATAATCACCAGGTTTGTAACCACTAAGATCAATGTAAGCTTTAATATCTTCACTAGTAAGAGCCTTTATTACACTATCAACACCCTTAACGCTTATTGAAACCTTAGTGTCATCTTCAGACATTCCTTGAACAGTATATTTGTTATTCAAATTACGAACATCGACATTGACATTATCAATATCTCTATAAGAAGCTTCGCCTAAAGATATAGATACCGTAACATTGTTAACTGACATCGATTTAATACCTTTTCCTTTTGGCTTTTTCAAAATACCTCTATATGTTTTATCAGAACTCAATTTGTCAACATCAATTTCTACTGGAACATATTGTAAATTATCCAAATCTCGCTGCTTTCCATATACAACAACATTCATTGGATTTAGCTGAATCGTACTAATAGCTTTTCCATTTTCAAGTTCACCTTTAGGAACAACTCTTATTGGAACAACTTTGCTTGGTGAAGCAACTTCCAAATCAACACTAATTTTTTCTGGAACAATTTCTACCTTTAAAAGATTTCCGTCTTTATCATAAGCTTTAAGTGGAATATCTTTAATTTTAACCGTTCCTGCCTCAGTTAAATCTTTAACATCAACTAATGCCTTTACAGTAGCAACTTTCTTTAAACTATTTATAGCTTTTTCATCAGTTGTTCCCTTAACAACAACTGAATCATCAGAAAGAGTTACATTCTCAATTACAAGTTTTGGATCTAAACTATCTTGATTAAGTAAATCAGCAGTTACAGTTTTATTTTCAGGAACCTTTTTATAAATATTAACATTAGCCACAGAAGGATTTACACTGTAATCAATAGATCCCGTAGGCGCAGCATATTCAATATTAACTCTGCGCGTTCCTGGTTTTAAACCAGTAAGGTCAACCGTAACTTTTGCAGTAGATTGCTTAGCAATAAATAAATCAGATCGACTTCCCATTAAAGTAACATCAACTTTCTCAGGAAGACCTTCGATAACATACGCCTCTTCATTATATATGGCTGTTACTTCTCTATCTTTTAAGACTTCAGCACTAGTATTAGTAAATAAAGTCATTTTCTGATCAATAACAATAAAAATCAAAACCGCTAAAAATAATGAAATAAATAAAAGCGTGTTACTTTTTGAAAGCCAATTTTCTAAAGTTTTGTTAGAATTACTAAACCACTTAACAAATTTCATTAAAAATCTAGTAATTGGCACAACAATTTTTCGATCAATAAATCTAAAAATTTTACCAAAGAATCCTATTTTTTTATTCATTGTTAGCACCTTCTCTCATACTATTTAAAATCTGTCCAGAAGGAGCTAAAGCATCAATTAATCGTAATTTAACTTCATCTAAAGAAAGATTATAAACTAGTTCTCCATTCATTGCGATTGACATGCGGCCCGTTTCTTCAGAAACAATTAAAGCAACACAATCAGTTCGCTCAGCAATTCCTAAAGCAGCTCTATGACGAGTTCCTAACCTTTTACTAATTGCCATACTATCACTGGTTGGAAAAACCGCTCCAGCACAAACAATTTTATCTCCTTGGATAATAACTCCACCATCATGAAGTGGATTATTTTTAAAGAAAATTGATGCAAGTAAAGGACCAGATATATCAGCATAAACCTTTTGCGCTTTTTCGACATAATTAGCCAAAGAATTATCACGTTCAATAACAATTAATGCCCCCATGCGCATCTTTCTAATATAATCAGCCGCATTAGCAATTTCGTTAACTGATCTTTCGAGCTCAGAAAGTGACAAAGATTTCTTTTTTCTAAAGAATTGAGCTCTACCAAGCTGTTCTAGAGCATCCCTAATTTCAGGCTGAAAAATAACAATTAATGCAAGTGGTGCCCATTCAATAACATAATCTATAAAATAGCCGATAGTGACTAAATCTAACCATGTTGATAGCACCTTTGTAAGAGCAATAACTAAAATCCCCTTAAATAGCATTACCATCTTCATATTTTTCCTTAAGCTTTTTAATATAAAATAAAATAAAGCCCAGACTAAAAGAACATCGACAAGTTTACGAATAATTTCACTTAAAGATTCAATCGTCATAACTTACCTCCCATACTATTAAATTATACCATATTTAAAAAACATATAAAAGAAGAATTAAAAAATTAATATATTTTTTCAAAAAAAAAGATGAAATCATCTTTTATTTCCATACATCTGAAGTGTCAGTAACTTCTGCTGCCGGTGTTTCAACTACTGGTTCTGCTACTGGAGCAGCTTCTACCGCTGGAGTTTCAACTACTGGCTCTGCTACTGGAGCAGCTTCTACCACTGGAGCCTCAACTACTGGTTCTGCTACTGGAGCAGCTTCTACC
>CAZKKR010000026.1:3157-19090 GCA_964553605.1 uncultured Muribaculaceae bacterium
GCTCTGCTACTGGAGCAGCTTCTACCACTGGAGCCTCAACTACTGGCTCTGCTACTGGAGCAGCCTCCACCACTGGAGCCTCAACTACTGGTTCTGCTACTGGAGCAGCTTCTACCGCTGGAGTTTCAACTACTGGCTCTGCTACTGGAGCAGCTTCTACCACTGGAGCCTCAACTACTGGCTCTGCTACAGGGAAAGGAACGCTTGCTTGAGCAGAATTATCAACTGCTGGCATAACAGACCAATCATCTGCCGGCTGGCTTTGTACGGTAACATTATTGTTATCGACAGAACCACTATTATTCCAAGTACCATTATCCAAATTTAACACCGCTCCTGGATCAACAGGAGATAAAACATTACTATTATCTGCTGCTGGTGCAGGTGCTGGGTTTGCAGCAGGTATAGCTTCCGCTTTTAATTCCACAGGGGCAACTTTTTCTTTCTTTCTACTTTCTGTTATATATCCAATCAATGCTAAAACAAAAATTATAGCAAACAATATAACCAAAAATATCCAATTACTTAAAAAACCCATATTACTCCTCCTTATTCTAAAAATATAATAACATTTTACAAATAAAAATGCAATTAAAATTTTAAATAATCTTTGCCTTTAAAAGGCTCATATCTAAGCAAATCATTATAACCTTGTTGTCTAAGCACTTCATAAACCATAATGGCTACACAATTAGATAAATTTAAAGCTCTAACTTTATCAGTCATAGGAAGTCTAGTACAATAATCTAAATTATCTTTAAGAATTTCTTTCGGTATACCAGTACTTTCCTTACCAAAAATCAAATAAATATTTTTATTACTATCACTATAATCAAACTCCGTAGGAGGCTTAGTTCCATACCTCGTAAAATAATAAAACTCGCCTTGATTTTGTTCTAAAAACTCATCATAATTTTTATATATTTTATAATCACAAGCATCTATATAATTAGCACCACTACGTTTAACAACTTTCTCATCTAAACTAAAACCTAATGGTTCAATCAAATGTAGTTTCGCATTAGTTGCCGCGCAAGTCCTCATTATATTGCCAGTATTTTGCGGTATTTCTGGTTCGTATAAAACTACATTAATCATTATCAAAACCCCAACCTTGGAATACTTTTTTAATATAGCTTGTATCAAATGTATTAACATTATTTAGAAGCGAAACAATTTTGCCATTTTCAAAAACATAAAACGACGCTATTGAATCGTCAGAGATTCTTGATTTTATTCGCTCATCACTAGCAAAAGTATTTCTCATTTTTATGTTAAATTCTGATATATCAACATTATCCAAATTTAAATAAAGAACATCATTTGTAATATCCAATTTAAGAATAAGTTTCTTTAAATCATTTTCAAATTCTTTTATAGAAATATTACTGCCAGACGAAACATATAAAACAAACTTTTGATTTTCTAAAGTATAATTAGCTATTTCTTCCGCATTTATTTCTCCAGTAACATCCTTTATAACTGAGTTTCTTGAATAATATACTTTTGAAGTATTATACCAACCTCTAATATAAAATACAAAAAGCACTACCGAAAGCATTATAACAGCAAGTATTATATAATTCTTTATTGTTTTTTCTTGCATATTTACCTCCTATTTAATAATATGAAAAACCTTAAATTATTTCATCAGTTTGAATATCTTCTATTTTAACAACTGGAAGTTCAATACCAGCATCAGCACAAAGTCTTGCAAATTTTTCACGAAAAGCCGCACACTCTTTAACACGACTGTCAGGATATATTCTTTTGCTATCCCTAATTGCAAAATAAACATCTGCTATGCCAACTTCTGTTTTGTTTTCAAAAAGAGCATTAGAAAAAGCCCCAGATAAAACAGACAATGAAACATCCGGATACATGGCAGAAAGACCATAAACTCTTTTATAAGTAGAAGTAGCGTCAACAATAGACTCCATAAGTAAGGTACGAAGAAAACTATTATTAATCATCTTTATACCTGTTTTATGTTCAATTCTTGGAATAGTACCAAGTAAAATTTGAATTGTTGCTGCTCTATCAGGCTCTTCTAAATCAATTTTATCAAAACGTCTTAAAAAAGCCCTATCTTTTACAATATAAGTTTCATATTCAATTGTCGTTGTTGCACCAATTGCTTTAATATCACCACGATCTAAAGCTGGCTTTAAAATATTTGCAAGGTCCATTGGCCCATCAGCTGCACCACCAATAAGAGTATGCACTTCATCGATAAAAAGAATCGTTTTTGGGGCTCTTTTAAGCTCGCTAACAACCAAATTGGTAACAGATTCTGTTTTACCATTTACAACCATTGTTCCAAGCATTGAAGAAGAATTAATCTTTAAAATATTAAATCCTTTTAAACTGTTTGGAACATCGCCTTTTTGAATCTTATAGGCAATTCCTTCAACAACCGCAGTTTTACCAATACCCGCAGCTCCAACTAATAATGCTGATTTGTCAGGAGTTAGTAAAACAAGCATAGTTTTCTTAATTTCTTCTTCTCTAGCAATTGCTGGATTAGTAACATATTCTTTAGTTGTTAAATTTTCACAATAATTAGTGATTATTGGAAATTTTTCTGGATCAATTGGCTCTATCATATTTTCATTCATTTTATCATCCCTTTATATATTTATTTTCTTTTAATTTACTAATAATTTTGCTATATTTAACGCTACCTACTATTCTATTATAGGTATCTTTTTCTTTGCCTTTTTCAATAAAAATCGTTGTTGGTGTGCCCGTAATAGGAAATTTAGAAGTTAGTTCACTTTCATCTTTTTCAGATAATTTAGCTAAATCAATATATTTAATGTCCACATTATATTTAGAGATAACATCATTAACCGTCCTTTTATATGAATCACACGCTGAGCAATCAGTAGACCCTATAAATATAATAAAACTTTCTTTATTGTTAATCATTTTTTTAAATTTACTATAGCTTATTTCATCATAAGTCCTCATTGTAGAACAAGCACCTAACAAAATTACAATTAATAGAAGTAGTATCTTTTTCATGAAATATCACCTTTTAATTATTATATAACAAATTTCATTAAAAAAAAAGACGATAAAAAAATAAAGACCATAAAATCTTTATTTTTTGTAAACAATAAGTTGATCATTAACTAAATATATAGTTCTGTTTTGATTAGCAATATCAGAAGCATTAACACCAAAGTAATTAACTAAATCACCTAAAGTATCATCATTAGAAGTAATATAAAAAGAAACTCCTTCTCTAGGAACAAATATAATTTCCCCAGGATAAATTATATCACCGTCATTAAGACCATTTAATCTAAGTAAATGGCTAGGACTAATTCCATACCTTTGCGCAATAGAATAAATGGTATCACCTTTTTGAATACTATATTTACCAAAATATAAATTTTCACTTTCCATTTTTGGAACAATAATATAATCACCAAAATTTAAAACAGCCCCTACCATAAGGCCATTTAAACTAGCCAAATCATTAACAGTAATACCAACCTTGTTAGCAATCGAAGCAAGCGTTTCTCCATTTTGCACTTGATATATTGTATACATGAAATCACCTCTAGTTTAGTATATGTATAGCAAATAAAAAAGTTAAGATTTTCACTTAACTTTCTTTTCTCTTTTCATTATAAAGTCAGATATAATCCCAATACCTATTAATAAAGCAAATAATGAAACTAAAGAATTAACACCTGGAATCAATTCTAAAATAAATAATATTACAAAGCCTATAATTCCCACAAGTAAAAGATTAATATCCTTCTTAAATAACTTCTGCCATAATTTATAACCAGCTAAATACACCGCAAAGATTTTCGAAATATATATAAGTATAAAATATAATATAAACATAATTATAGAAAGTGGCAAAGCAAACGGAATTACCAATAAGAAAATTGAAATTACTGGTACCATTAATAAAAATACAAGTCCCTTTGATATTGTCTCTACACCCTTAGTAAATGTTAATTCCTCATAATCTTTATTAATTTTGTCAAACAATGAAGGAGCAAGTAACGTAAGAGCAGCAAAAATAACTAACAAAGATAATACAGACCATATTTTATTTGTTACAAAAGTAACAAAATCGTTTGATACTTCTTTCTTTATAGCCCCCGTTTTCTTTACGTTATTTACATTTTTACCAATAGATACTTTTGCATCTTTAGGATGGGATAATTCCCCTTTAATAATAGTATCATCGTCTACTAAAATTTCTTCAGCATATATTTTCACATTCCCGTTAACTGTTGCCCCAACTAAAGAAACCTTATTACCAAACAAACTAACATTTCTTCCTAAATTACCTTTAATAGTAATATCAGACCCTAAAATAATAACATCTCTTTGCAAACTAGCTTCTTTATCCACTGTAATAACATTTCCAGCAACAATTGCATCATTGTTGACTATTCCAGAAACCGTAATAGAATTACCAGCTGCCACCAAATAATCACTTTGTCCACTACTTTCTATTTTATTGGCTGCCAAAAAATTAACCCCTTGAATATTACCTGTTGTCTCAACGCTTTGACCAGCAATAGCCGAAGAACCATTGACTTCTTCATTAAAAGTTACATTTTCTCCTGCTTCGGCATAAAAATGATTAATTGTTTTTGCTTGAACACCAGGAATAAAAAATAAACATAAAAATAAAACTAATAATTTTTTCTTCATAAATATTCCTCCTAAAAATATTTTATCACAGAAAACCCTTTATTAATACGAAATTTCTTCAAAATCACTACTTATTTCAAATATTTTTAAAGAAAAATCTTTTTTCATATAATTAAACTTTAAAAATACGTTCTTTTGAACCCCTTCATATTTAACATAAATAAGTTTTTTCCCTTTAAAATAATAAGTGGTATCACCTATTTCGTTAGAAAATTTTTCAAAAATATATTTTTTGCCATATATTTTTTCTTCACCTGTTTTATATCCTTGTTTTTTTAATTTATTAATATCATTAGGTAAAATACCTAAGGCAAAATCTTCTAGCGCTTTATCCTCTACATGATATTCCCTTCTCAAAGGGTTAATGCTATATCGTTTTCCTTCTTTTTGAATAATAATATTTCTTTCATAACCATCAAATTCATAATAATATTTATCACCATTTCGCACGAAAATAATTTTACTATCATCATTAATCGATGTATTTCTATCCCAAAAACTGACATAGTAATTATTAACATCAAATTTTTCAAAAAACAAATATGTTTTAGAATTGCCATTACCTTTTTTTACTGTAGTGATTTCATTACCACAACCAGCTAATAACAAAGCCAAACAAATAACTAATATTTTTTTCATTTCTTTAACACCCTCAAAAATTCAGCAAATCCCAATAATAATTTTTTGTTATTTGATGGGATTTTTAAATCAAGTATTTCTTCAAAGCTTTCTTTAAATAATTTATCCATCTTAGTTAAACAATATTCTTTAGCCCCACTTTTTTCAAAAATATCTCTAATCTTATTAAATTCTTTTTCGCTTAAATTATCCTTGCCGTATAATTTTAAAAGATCATCTTTATATTTAGTATTTAATGTATAAGAATATAAAAGCGTTTGTTTAAACTCTTTAACATCAGAAAATGAAGCTTTTCCCATTTCCTTTTCACTGCCAAATATATTAAGTAAATCATCTTTTATTTGGAAAGAAACACCCAAATTAATTAAGGCATCTTCAAATTTATGAACTTCCTCATCACTAGCCCCACCTAATAAAGCTCCTAAAACAAAAGGGCTTATTACTGAATACCAAGCTGTTTTAAGTTTATATATTTCTGTAATATGGCCTTCCAGATCATCTTCCACCCCATAAAACTCTTCATAAAATGGAAGAACTACATCAATCATTTCTCCTTTACAAGTTTTAATCGCCATATCATTATAATAATCTAAAACTCTAGATAAATTAAGATTATCAAAATAATTTTTAATAATAATTTGATTAGCAAAATAAAACCCAATATCACCTAAACATAAGGCCATAGATGAAGACATCTGCTTCTTTTTATCTAAAAAATTATCACTATTTTTAATAGGACTTTCATATATCTTTTCATACTTTATAGGTATAGTATCCATACCCCTTCTTAAAGTAGCCATATCTATAATATCATCGTGAATTAAAATAGATGTTTGAAATATTTCTAAAGAAGTAGCTAAAGGAATATACTTATCATCATCTTTAAAACAGTTATAACCCAAACTAGCCAAAGTTGCCCTTAAATATTTTCCCCCTTTATTAGATGAAGCAAATAGTTCTAAAGCTTCCTTTAAAAACTTGTTATCATCTAAAACAAAAAGCTTATTATATTCATTCATTTTTTTCTCGCAGTTTTCTTTAACAGTAAAATAATATTTTAAAAATTCACACATCGTTTCCATTTTTTTTACATCTTTGCTTTCACCCAAAAAAGATATTTCTTTTAAAGAAGGGGTTTCTTTAAAAAACCATTCTAAAAATTCTTCACTACTCTTTAAAATAACATTAGCCTTTTTATCACTATCAGATACTACCATAAAATCCTCCTAAAACAATTATACAAAAAAAGAAAGCATATTTCTATACTTTCCCAAATTATCTTCTTTTACTCTTAGTAGAATTTTTGGTTTCTCTATCAATACTTTCAACATCAAAAATTTTTTGCAAACGTTTTATCTTCGCAATACGTTCTTTCGCTTGTTTCATTTCTTCATCATTCTGTAACTCCCTAGAGGCATACTTTAAAGCTTCAGGGTTTTGTCTCATCGCCGCAAGAACTACTTCTCTATCACCTTGTAAATCCTTTGATGCGTACATTAAGGCAAGTCCATTATTTCTTACAGCCGCAAGAACTATTTCCCTATCATCTTGAAAAGAAAAAATCTCATCAACATCATAATAAGCCCACGCATCACTAACATCGCCCATATCATAATATGTAATTCTTGTTTTTTTCATATACTCTAGTGCTAGCCCATCTTTTTTTACAACAGCTAATGCAATAGCTGGGTCACTAAATAACGCCATAGACTTTCCGGCTTTTAGTAATGAATGTTTAAAACTAAACTTTACATTTTCAAGCATTCTACCGATTTTTTCTGTCGCCTTTTCCTTAATTTGACCTGCCAAACCAACCGGTTCTGTTTCCAACACTTTTAACTCTTTCATACTAACATTTTCTCCTTCGGTTCAAATATTATAAATAAAAATAAAATAAAGTCAAGTTTATTGTTTACTAAAAAAGAAAATATATTTCTATATTTTCTTTCACCTCCAAGGATTAGCTGGATCAGGATCAGTTGGATCCCATCCTCTTCTAGGATCACTATCACTTATTTTTTGAGCGGAAGGTTTAGAAACACCACCTAAATCATTACTACTATATATTTCAACTTTAGTTCCAAGTGGACAGTTATCATATATCCATTTCGCATCTTCTACAGTAAGTCTAATACATCCAAGTGAATCATTATTACCAAGCCTATTATAAAGCCAGTACTTAAGAGTATCTTTGGCTTGTTTTTGATAAGGAACCGAATGGAATAAATAATGACCTGTTATTCTTGTCGCATACTGCGCATAACTATCCCCCACCATTAGTCTCCAAACATATTTGTTTTGCGTTGAATAAACACCAGTTGGTGTATTAGCACCCGCTGAACAGACAAAAACTTTAACCAACTTTTTATATTCCCCATCTTCTATACCATACACATAAACAATATTTAATCTTTTGTTAACTTTAATATAATATGGATATCCGTTTCTTATTATTTTGCTTTCACCACTAAAGGATGTCTGCGTCTTTGGAACAGCCTTTTTCTTAACTATCAAAACAAACTCTTTTTCACTTTTATTATGTGATGAATCTTCTGCCACATATTTCAAATTATAATTACCAGGATTATTTATATTATATTCACCCTGAACAGAAGCAACTATATTTTCATTTGAATTATCAACTACTTTAACATCTTTAAGTAAATTTACCTCATTTCCAGCTGTAATAGTAATATCTGTAGGACCCACTATTTCTGGAGCTACTGTGTCTTTAATTAAAATTTTAACATTTTTAGAATAAGTTCTTTTAACAATATTTTTGGTTTGAATTTTATAAGTTTGAATGCCTAATTTAGTGGTGTCAATTTTTTGATCCTTAGTAATAAGTAGTCCCTTTTCAACACCTAAAACATAATTATATAATTTTCTGTCTGTATTTATTTCTGCTGTCAAATCCTTCTTAACCTTAATAACCGGTTCTTGAAAATAAAAATACAAATATGAACCAACTAGTATAAATAAAACAATTATACTAGTGATAATTAGTTTTTTCTTCACGTTACCACCAACTTATTCTTTATTACAGTACTTTCCTATTATAGTATAGCAAATATAAATTAAGTTGTAAATTAATTAATTTTTATAATATAATATATTTGGTGATTTTTATGAAAGACGTTGTAATTATTGGCGGAGGCGCTGCTGGTATGGTAGCTGCCATAACAGCCGCAAGAAAAAACAAAAAAGTAACTATCATAGAAAAAAACGATAAATTAGGGAAAAAAATATTAGTAACCGGAAATGGTAGGTGTAATTATTTTAATGAGGACTTTAATCCATCTCACTACCACTCAGATAACGAAGAATACCTTAAAGATATAATCACAGATAAAAACAAAGAAAAAATATTAAATTTCTTTGATTCTTTAGGGATCATTCCTAAAATTAAAAACGGTTATTACTATCCTGTAACCGGAAGTGCAAATACAATACTAAATGCCCTAACTTATGAAATAAAAAGATTAAATGTTGAAGTTATAACAAATACTGAAGTAACTGAAATAAAAAGGGAAAACATTTTTATAATAAACCCAAACAAAGAAAATATAAAAGCCAAAAAAATAATTATAACCACTGGAGGAAAGGCTGCCCCAAAAACCGGTTCCGATGGTAAAGGATATAATTTATCTGAATCACTTAATCACAAAATTATAAATCCCAAACCAGCTTTAGTTCAGTTAAAAGGTAAAGGAAATTATTTTAATAAATGGAATGGTGTTAGAGTAGATGCGACCTTAGCGCTATACGAAAATGATAAATTTATAAAAGAAGAGATGGGAGAACTTCAATTAACAGATTATGGTATAAGTGGAATTGTAACTTTTAATTTAAGTAGGTATATATCAAAAAATATTAACAAAAAAATAATAAACATAAATTTTATGCCTTGGTTAAAAGAAGATCCTCATAAATGGCTTAAAGATCAAATAAACAAATTAAATTTACCAGTAACTGAAACGCTAGAAAGATTTTTAAACTATAAGATAGTAAATATCATATTAAAAAATGCAAATATTAAAACAAATAACTGGAATAAAATAAAAGATAAAGAGTTTAGTGAAATAATAAGAAATTTAACTAAATTTGAAATTGAAATAATTGGTACAAATTCATTTGATAAAGCCCAAGTTTGTAGCGGTGGTATTCCTTTAACTGAAATAAATCTTAAAACAATGGAATCTTTAAAAACAGAAAATTTATATTTTGCTGGCGAAATCATCGATATTGACGGTGACTGTGGCGGATTTAATCTAGGCTTTGCCTGGATAAGCGGAATCATATCAGGTGAAAATATATGATTAGAATTAGACAAATAAAATTAAATATAAATCATAGTGAAAATGATTTAAAAGAAAAAATAATAAATAGATTAAAAATAAAAGAAAAGGATTTAATAAACTATAAAATAAATAAAAAATCCATCGATGCCAGAAAAGAACTAAACTATATTTATGAAATTGATGCTGATATAAAAGATGAACAAACAGTACTAAAGAAAAACATTAAAGATGTAATCCAAACTCCAAATGAAAATTATAAATTTGAAATTAAAGGAACTAAAAAAATAACACATAATCCAGTCATTATAGGATCAGGTCCTGCCGGCTTATTTGCTGGATATATGCTTGCCAAAAATGGTTATAAACCGGTAATTATTGAACGCGGAGAAGATATAGATAGTAGAGTAAAAAGGGTTAATGAATTTTGGGAAAAAGGAATACTAAATAAAAATTCTAATGTTCAGTTCGGTGAAGGTGGAGCCGGAACTTTTTCCGACGGAAAATTAAATACTACTGTTAAAGATAAAGAAAATAGAGGAAAAGAAATATTAAACATATTTGTCAAAAATGGTGCTCCTAAAGAAATCTTATATTTAAATAAACCTCACATCGGAACAGATTTATTAAGAAATGTAATCAAAAATATTAGAAATGAAATTATTAAATATGGTGGAAAAATAAAATATAATTCATGTTTAAATGACTTAGAAATAGAAAACAACACCATTAAAACTATCAAAGTAAATGATGAAATTATAAAAACAGATACTCTAGTATTAGCCCTAGGTCATAGTGCAAGAGATACATTCAAAATGTTATTTGAAAAAAACATAGATATGAAACCAAAACCATTTGCTGTTGGCATCCGTATCCAGCACCCCCAAAAGCTTATAAATAAAAATCAGTATGGAAAAGAAAATACAAACTTACCAAATGCTGACTACAAATTAACTTATAAAGCCTCTAATGGCAGAGGTGTATATTCTTTTTGTATGTGCCCTGGAGGTTTTGTTGTAAATTCATCATCAGAAGAAAATATGCTTTCCATAAATGGTATGAGTAATCATAAAAGAGATGAAGAAAATGCTAATAGTGCAATTATTGTAACCATCTCTCCAGAAGATTTCGGTCATAACCCATTAGATGGCATAGCTTTTCAAAGAAAATTAGAAAAATTAACATATAATGAAGGTGGTGGAAGCATTCCTACCCAGCTATTTAAAGATTTTTTAAACAATAAAAAAAGTGATAAATTTGGAAGTATAAATCCTGTTTTTAAAGGAAATTATACCTTTGCTAATTTAAATAATATCTTCCCAGAATATATCTCATCACCGTTAAAAGAAGCCATAATTCATTTTGATAAAAAAATAACTGGTTTTGCTAAAGATGATGCTATCCTATCAGCTATTGAAAGTAGAACTTCATCACCGATAAAAATTGAAAGAGATGATAATTTAATGAGTAATATTATAGGTATCTACCCTTGTGGTGAAGGAGCTGGATATGCTGGTGGTATTATGAGTGCTGCCATGGATGGTATAAAAGTTGCTGAAGCTATTGCCAAAATATATAAACCATTCGAATAAAATATGTTATACTTATAAAGAGGTGTATTTATGAAAACAGCTATAATTTCGATTATGAATAAATTTGGTTATTTAGGCGTTTTTTCCTTAATTGCTATTGAAAATATATTTCCCCCAATCCCATCAGAAGTAATACTTCTATTTGGTGGATTCATGACCACCTATTCTAAATTAAATATCATAGGAGTCATAATTGCTTCAACATTGGGATCACTAGTAGGAGCTTTAATTTTATACTATATTGGTAAAATTTTAAACAAAGAAAGACTTAAAAAAATAGTCAAAGGAAAAACCGGAAAAATATTAAGACTAAAAGAAAAAGACATAGATAAAGCTGATGAATGGTTTGATACTAAAGGAAATAAAACTGTATTTTTCTGTAGATTTGTTCCTATTTTAAGAAGTTTAATTTCCATTCCAGCTGGAATGAGTGAAATGGAAATGCCTAAATTCCTCATATATACCGTAGTTGGATCAGCCATATGGAATTCAGTACTTTCTATATCTGGAAGTATTGTTGGTGAAAAATGGGAAAAAATACTAGCCATATTTGATAATTATGCCCACTTAACATTAATAGTTTTAATAATTTTATTTATTATAGCTGTTATAATATTTTTCAAAAAAAGAAAACAAATAAAACGCTCTTAAAAGCGTTTTATTAAAATGGAGATGATTTCATGAAAATAATGACATTTAATCTTAAAAATGATGGCCTATTTATATTTGGCAGATGGAAAAAAAGATTAAAAGGATTTGTAAATTTAATAAAAGAAGAAAAACCAGATGTAATAGGAACCCAAGAAATGACATATAAGGCTAAAATACTACTAGAAAAATTATTAAAAGAAAATAATTTAAAATATAATTTTTATGGTGAAAGTAGAAAAAGAAATAAAAAATTATATGATGAGTATAACTGCATATTAGTAAATCCCAAAATAAAAGTTCTAAATGCAAACACATTTTCATTATCAGAAACTCCATTAATTCCCAAAACTAAATTTAAAAATGATAGATTTCCAAGAATAATTACCGAAATCGAAACAAAAGATTTTTATTTTTATAATACACACCTTTCAAACAAAGTTGATGAAAACAAAAAATTACAGTTAAACTGTATAACAAATTTATTAAAAAAAGATAAACCAATTATTATGACTGGCGATTTTAATCTAGGCATAAAAAGGTTAAAAAATTTTTGTGAAAAAAATAGTTTTATAGACACTACTAAAACTATAGGAAAAACATTCACAACAAAAAAAGAAATATATCATTTAGATCATATTCTAATAGATAAAAATTTAAAGTTTAACAATCCCATAAAACATGACTATAAATATAAAAATAAATATATAAGTGACCATTACCCAGTAAGTGTTGAAATAAAAAAATAGTATCTAAATACTATTTTTTTAATCTCTATCATTTCTTCTAAACATAAATACTAATCTAAGTATTTGTATTAGTGTTGATGCAACACTAGCTACATAAGTTAAAGCAGCCGCAATTAAAACGGTTTTTCCACTTTGAAATTCACTACTATTTAAATATTTATACTTTTCTACCTCTTTTAAAGCTCTTTTACTTGCATCGATTTCTACTGGTAAAGTAACAACTTGGAAAAGTAAAATAACACATTCGAGTAATATACCTATCTTAACTATACCAATCATCCCAGTTATACATCCTATTGTAATTGCTAAATAACCAGCATAAGAAGAAAAGTTAACAAATGGAACTAAAGATGCCCTTAGTCTTAAAAATGTATAGTTTTCTTTATCTTGAATAGCGTGTCCACATTCATGGGCAGCTACACTAAGACCAGAAATTGATTTTCCATTATAATTACTACTGGAAAGCCTTACTTCTTTAGCAGATGGATCATAATGATCAGATAAATAGCCACTAACTTCTGTAACTTTTACATTAGATAGTCCATTTGCATCTAATATTTTCCTAGCTGTTTGCGCACCAGACATTCCTTTAGTATTTTCTACCTCACTATATTTTTTATAAGTTGAAGTAATAAAAGCTTGCGCTGCTCCTGTTATTATAACTGCCAAAAATGTTAAACCATATATTATTAAATCATTCATATTCATTCTCCTTAATTAATTTCTATATTACTAATACTAACTACTTTTTTATTATCAAATTCTACTTTATATATATCAGGATTTTTAGGATTTCCATCCAAAATAATATTACCATTATATTTAATTAAAAACTTTTTCCCGTCAGCATTAAAATCACAATTATTTTGCAAAAATGAAAGTAGGATAATTCCATGAATAACTAAAGCTACATTATCATAATCACTATTTAAAATATCATCAATAAATAAGTTAAATCTACTATCAAGCTCATTTAAAGATTCACCTTTTTCCATCTTAAAATCTTTATCATTAAAAGATTTAACACTATAATCTTCTGGTAACTCTTTTATATAATTAACTCCAAAACTACGTTCATTTATTCTATCATCAAGCATCAAAGGAATATTATTTACTTCTGAAATATATTTAGCTGTACCTATTGCCCTAGCTGAATTGCTAGCATAAACTGCATCCAAAGATTTTAAACAAGGAACATCACATAATTTTTTAGCGTTTTCTTCCCCCTCTACCGATAAAACCATATTTTTATTAAATTCATCCCACAAAACAGTATTTTCAAAATCTTTGTAATTTAAAATATCCACGAAAGGTGCTGAATGTCTAATTAAATAAATTGTTTTCATATCATCACCACTTAAATTATATAACAAACTCTTATGTTTTGGCAAACAAAAAAGCTAAACAAAGTTAGCTTTCTATTCACTTGCCAAATTATCAAAATAGCCTTGAATAAATACAACTGGTGTTCCTTTATCACCACTACCACTAGTTAAATCGCATAATGAACCTATTAAATCAGTAAGTCTTCTAGGTGTCGTTCCTTGAGTAATCATTTTACCCTTCAAATCAGCATCTTTTTGTTTAATCTCTTTTTTTATTGCTTCTTTTAATTCATCGCCTTCTAAACTAGCATATTTATTGTCAGAAACATATTTTAATTTTATCTCATTCGGAGTTCCTTCTAAACCTTTAGTATATGCTGGTGATACAACAGGATCAGCAAGTTCCCAGATTTTACCTACAGGATCTTTAAAGGCTCCATCCCCATATACCATTACTTCAATAGTTTTTCCAGTTTTTGTTTTTAATTCTCTTTGAATTTTTTCTACTAGTTCCTGTCCAGTTCTTGGAAATAATTTTAATCTTTCTTCGGTAGATTTATTAGATCCAAGCATACCATAATCCTTATTAAAACCACTACCATTAACAGGTTCATTCATTATTTCAAATAAACCTAAAACATTAGCTCCCGCACTTTTTAAAATTTCTTTCGTTCTATATCTAGTATGAATATCACAGTTTATTACATTTTTAGTATATTTAAGTATATCTAAAACATTATTTGACAAAACAAATTCCGCTTCACAGCCCTCTTTTTCAATTAATTCTTTATAAAAATCAATCATGTTAATTCCAGTGAAAGGGTGAAGAAAATCACCAAAATCTTTTCTATATTCTTCTTCTGTAATAACACTACCCAAAGTATAACTACTTCTATATAATTTTTCTTCATCTAAAATACCATTACCAACCTCATCACTTGGAAAAGATAACTGCACATATAGCTTTTTAGTACTTCTAGCAATAGCTTTTAAAATTAAAGAAAATCTATTTCTACTTAATATTGGAAAAACTATTCCCAACTCTTCAGGGTTATTAAATTTTTTCTTAATATCTTCAGAAACCTCAGATACTGTAACATAATTTCCTTCACTAATCCCAACTACTGCTTCTGTAATAGCCACAATATCTCTATCATGAAATTCAAATTCATTGTTTTTGCTAGCCTCCATAATTGAACCAACAACTATATTAGCCAAATCGTCTCCCTCTTTAATTATTGGTGTGCGCACACCTCTAACAACTGTTCCTAAATCACGCATTTCATAAACCTCCTATAATACAATTTTAACATATTATTAAAGTTTTATCTATATTAAAATACGTAAACAATTTGCCTAAAAAAACAAAATTCTTTTAACAACTATTTCTTTCTGGCAAAAAAATGATATAATCAAAATAAAGATAGTAAAGGAGGTTTTAAGAAAAATATGGAAGGAAGTTTAGGTGCGGAAAACACTTTAGGCATGAAAAATGCTTTAGGAATGTTTGCGGCTTTTGGACTTATTATTTTACTTGTTGTTATAGTTATCTATGTTGCAGTTGGAATACTACTAAACAAATTAAACAAACAGATTAATGGTAAAGGAACTCCAATGGCATGGATTCCAATTGCAAACATATATTTACTTGGAAAACTAACAGTAAATAAAATAGTTGGATGGATTTTAGTAGCATGCGCTCTTCTAACAAGCACATATACGACAACTATAAATGGTGTTTCTACAACCCACACAATTTTACCTGCAGGTATTAGTTCAGTTCTATCTATTGTTTATAGTTTGGCAGTTATAGGATTAATTATTTATGCTATTGTTAAATATAACCAATTAAAGAAAACTAATACACAACCTGCTCAAGCAGTTCAACCAGAACCAGCTCAAACACCAGTTCAACCTGCTCAAGCAGTTCAACCAGAGCCAGCTCAAACACCAGTTCAACCTGCTCAAGCAGTTCAACCAGAACCAGCTCAAA